>CAYRIM010000071.1:0-4137 GCA_964424445.1 uncultured Candidatus Saccharibacteria bacterium
CTTGCTGCTGTTCGTTCTCTTCCTGATTTTGAAAAAACTTATGAAAAGGCTTACAATATTATTACGGGTGCTTCTATAGAAGAAAGAAGAGAAGCTTATGAGGTTGCTTACGAAGCTTTTGATAAAAATAAATTAATTGGTATTGGCGTTGGTAATTTTGGTCCTTATTTCTCCGGCTATCCTGTTTCTGAGCCTAGTTTTGGTTGGCCGATTGTTAATAATCAATATTTAGAAATATTAGCAGAAACGGGTGTTGTTGGGTTTTTAGCTTTTCTTGTTTTTGTACTATCTATCTTTTATCGTTCTGTCGTAGCCTACCTAGGTACTGATGATAGGTTTTTGAAGACTGTGTTGTTGGCTTTGAGCTTTGCTTTCTTGGGAGTATTGATTCAGTATATGACTTTTTCGACTTTATATATAATGCATATTTGGGTTTTGGTTGGTTTGATTATTTCAGTTCAAGAGATAATATTAAAGAGGGAGGTTGCAGATGGTTAATTTGGTTTATCTTATATTACTAACGCTTCCAACTTATCTTGTTCGTTATAAAATTTTCGGTATTCCGACAACGCTTCTTGAATTAGAAATTTATATTCTGGCAATAATTTTCTTTATTGATTCTACAAGCAATAAGTATTTGATGGAGTCGGTAAAACGATTTATAAATAATCCGTTTATCATTCCTCTAGCTTTGTTTTTCATTGCAGGGGTAATGTCTATTTTTATTGCACCGGACAAAATTGTTTCTCTTGGAATTTTCAAAGCATATTTCTTTGATGCGATTTTGTTTTTCTTTTTGTTTGTATCAATAGTCAGAAAAGAGAAGGAGATAAGAGGCTCTATAATTTCTGTGACGATAGGAGCGGTAGTTTCTTCTTTAATTGGATTGATTCAATATTTTTGTTTCCCTTATTTTTTACAAGAAGGAAGAATAGTATCGCTCTTTTCTTCACCTAATTATTTATCACTTTTTATAACGCCGGTGATATTTTTAGCTTTTTATTTATTTAAATATAAAGTGAACTCAAGAGTAATGATTACGAAAATAAATTTTTTTCAATACTTGGCACTTTTGATTTTAGTAATTACCCTGGTTTTTACTTATTCTAGAGGTGCGTGGCTTGCTTTTCTAATATCATTACTTTTTTATATTGGATTGATAATTGCCAAGAGAATTAAACAAGGCAGAACCATTGTTGCTGCAGGATTTATTATAGGATTACTTCTTGTCTTCCTTTTTATAACTAAGGGGTCTTATTTTTTAAATATTGTGCCAAATGATAGAATTATAAAATCAGACGATGTAAGGATTGAGATTTGGAAAACATCCCTTGAAATAGGGAGGAACAATTGGATTTTGGGGATCGGGCTTGGTAATTTTCAGGATTATTTTGGAGAATATACAAGCGACAGGATTAATTATTCCGAATACATAACTCCCCATGCTTTAACGCCACATAATATGTTTTTGAACATCTGGCTTCAGGTAGGATTATTGGGTTTGTTGGGAATTTTGGGATTATTGGGAGCGTTTTTTTTATGTGGATGGAGGATGCTTAGAGCCAATTTC
The DNA here is from genome assembly GCA_964424445.1 of uncultured Candidatus Saccharibacteria bacterium. Taxonomy (GTDB): domain Bacteria; phylum Patescibacteriota; class JACPGU01; order JACPGU01; family JACPGU01; genus CAYRIM01. The sequence continues at coordinate 1,571 of CAYRIM010000071.1, forward strand.
CTTCTAAGTATAGTTCTTCTTACTTCCATGGTAGCGATTATCACTCAAGGATTAGTTGATTCATCTATTTGGAAAAACGATCTGATGATTTATTTTTGGTTTTTGATTGGCCTGATGTCTGTAATTAAAAATAAAAAATCTAAAAATGCATAAAAATAATAATGACATAAAAAAAATTGGCATTGATGCTCGAATGTATTCTATTCCCGGAGGAATAGGGCGTTATACCCGCGAGCTTATAAAGGGTTTAGAGAGGATTGATAATAAAAACAAATATGTAGTTTTCTTAGACAAGGAAGGATACGGAAGCTATGCTCCAGAAAACAAAAACTTCCAAAAAATATTAGCTGATATCAAGTGGTATGGTTTAGTGGAACAATTGAAAATGCCAAATATTTGGAAGAAGGAGAAATTGGACCTTATGCATTTTACACATTTTAATAAATCTGTCCTATATCGCAGGCCTTATGTGGTTACCATACATGATCTCACTTATTCTGTGGTAGAAAAACGGGGCATGAGGATTTCAAAACTACCACCTATAATTTATAAAATAAAATTTTTTGCATATCAGAAAATTATTAAAGATGTTATTAAAAAAGCAAAGAGGGTTATAGTTCCATCACAATATTCTAAAAGAGATATTATGAAAATGTATCATCTTAATTCTAGTAAAGTAGCAGTTACCTATGAATCTGTTGCTCCGGATTTTACGCCAGAAAAAAGAGAAAAAATATTCATTGGTCTTTCTGAAAGATTTGGCATAGAGGCTGGAAAGTACTTTGTGTATGTTGGTAATGCCTCTCCTCATAAAAATCTAAAAAAACTAGTTTTAGCCTTTAATATTCTATCAAGAGAAGACGGTAATATTAGACTAGTTTTGGCGGGGAAGAAAGAAAAGTTTTATAGAGCTTTGGAGAAGTGGGTAGAAGAAAAAGATATCGGCGATGGTAGAATCGTATTCACGGATAGGGTTGGTGATGATGAACTAAAGGCATTACTTTCAAATTCTTGTTCATTTGTATTCCCGTCTTTAGCAGAGGGATTCGGGATACCACCCTTAGAGGCAATGGCAAGTGGGACGCCAGTTTTGACATCAAAAATTTCTTGTTTGCCAGAGATATGTCAAGACGCTGCTTTGTATTTTAATCCTTATGACGAGAATGATATTGCTGATAAAATGACAAGGATACTAGAAGAAAAAGATCTAAAAAATGATTTGGTAAATGGGGGGTTTGAACATATTAGAAAATTTTCTTGGGATAAGATGGCAAAGGAAACTTTAGAAGTTTATGAGGATGCTCTAAAAAATCAAAAATGAAAATTACTATTCCCAAAAAACCCATAATAGCTCTTGGTTATGTTTTTCTTTTCTTTATTATTATAGCCTTTTCTTTTGGTATCTATTTCAGGAGTTTCTACAAAGACAGGGTTTTGCCTAATGTTTATTTCTATGGAGAGAATATGGGTAGTATGAGTGTGAATGAAGTAGAAAAAATAGTTTTAAGTAGAGAAGGGAAATTAAAAAACTCTATTATGCTAAAATATGAAGAAAAACAGATAAAAATAGATAATCTTGATGAGATTGGCTTTTCTTGGGACAGAGAAAATACTATAAATTATATTATGGAAACTGGCAGGAACAGAGGTGTTTTTAATAATTTCTATAATCAAATATTGAGTTTGTTTTATAGAGTAGATATTTCCCTAGCATATAATTTTAGCGAAGATAAGGCAGAACAATATTTGGAAGAGTTAGCTACTACTATAAATGTAGAGCCAGTAGATGGGAAATTGGAAATAAAGAATAATAAAGTTGTTGCTTTCAATTTGAGCAATAGCGGAAAAAAATTAATGATTGGGAAAAGTATCATTAATCTAAAAAAATCTTTAATTGAAAACGAAAGTGAGACAGAACTAATTGTAGAGGAGATAAAAGCAAAGAACTCTACCGACATTGAAAGACTTGGTATAAAAGAACTCTTTGCTACTGGAGAGAGTAATTTTTACGGTTCTCCGCCAAACAGGGTTCATAATATAAAACAGGGATCCACGATCTTTGATGGTGTACTGATAGCACCGGGGGAGATATTCTCCTTTAATAAAACCCTAGGCGAAGTTAGTGCGGCCACAGGGTTTTTACCAGAATTGGTTATAAAGGAAGACAAGACTATTCCAGAATACGGTGGTGGTCTTTGTCAGGTGAGCACCACCTTTTTTAGGACCGCTCTAAATGCCGGTTTTCCTATTATAGAAAGAACACCTCACGCTTATAGAGTTATGTATTATGAACCAGCTGGTATGGATGCAACTGTCTATGATCCTTATCCCGATCTAAAATTTCAAAATGATTCTGCACATTATATATTATTACAAACAAGAGTAGAGGGTAACAATCTTTATGTTGATTTCTATGGAACGAGCGATAGTAGAAAAGTGGAGGTTTATCCTCCAATAATATACAATTTTGTTCAACCAGGCGAACCCATTGAAATTGAAACAGAAGAATTAGAACCAGGAGAGAAAAGACAAATAGATACTGCTCATGTGGGTGCAGATGCTTATTT
>CAYRIM010000072.1:0-4065 GCA_964424445.1 uncultured Candidatus Saccharibacteria bacterium
TAATTTTCTGTCTGGCATGACTGGTTTTTACCATATCGACCCAATCTTTTGTAGGCCTTTTGTTTTTATTGGTTATTATTTCTACAACGTCTCCGCTTTTCAGGGGAGTGTCTAGCGAAACCATTTTTTCATTTACTATTGCTCCTGCACAACTGAATCCTACATCAGTGTGGATTTCGAAAGCGAAGTCTATCGGTGTGGCGTTTTCGGGAAGGTCTATTACATCGCCCGTGGGAGTCAAAGTGAAGATACGATCCTTGAAAAAATCAATCTTCAAGCTTTCTATGAATTCTTCGTTACCCGAAGTATTATTTTGCCATTCCTTTAGTTGTTTTATCCAAGAAAATTTTCCCTGATCTACGAAACTTCCCTTTGCTGGCTTTCCTTGCTCACTATAGGCCCAGTGGGCGGCAATGCCGTTTTCTGCTTCTTCATGCATTTTCTCTGTTCTGATTTGTATTTCGATCATTTTTCCCTGGGGACTAAAAACTGTAGTATGAAGACTTTGATAGCCGTTTGGTTTGGGCATTGATATAAAATCCTTTATCCTTCCGGGGAGAGGTTTCCACATTTTATGAATTATTCCGAGCGTTGCATAACAATCCTCTTCGTCATTTACTATTATTCTTATGGCTGCTATATCATAAATTTTATTAAAATTCATATCATATTTCTGCAGTTTTTTGTATAGACTGTATAGATATTTCAATCTAGTATGGATAGATATTGGCTCGATGTTGTTTTTTGATAATTCTTTTTTTAGTATTTTTTCGATCTTCTCCAAATTTTTTTCCATGTCTTTGTATTTATCTTTTGATTTTTCTATCAACCATATATATTCTTTGGGATACACATATTTGAAAGATAGATCTTCAAGTATCCCTTTGAACTCACCCATTCCTAGTCTGTGAGCAATCGGAGCGTATATCTCCATTGTCTCTAAGGCTATTCTTTCCCTTTTTTCTGGCTTCAGGACTTCTAGCGTTTGCATATTATGAAGTCTATCTGCAAATTTTATTAAAATAACCCTTATATCTTCAGCCATGGCAAAAAACATTTTTCTCAAATTCTCTGCATGTCTTTCGGCTCCTCTATATTTTATTTTCCCTAATTTTGTTACTCCATCTACCAAAGAAGCAACATCAGAACCGAATCTTTTTTTAATATCCTCTTTTTTTACGGAAGTGTCTTCTACTGTATCGTGGAGTAGTCCTGCAGCTATTGTTTCTGTATCTATATTCATCTCCAATAAAGTTTTCCCTGTGCAGTAACAATGTAAAAAATAAGGGTCTCCAGAGACCCTTTTGTGGTTGCGGTGAGCATACTTAGCATACTCAAAAGCTTTTCTGATGATTTTGTTTTCGTAATCGATCAGCTTTCGAGGTGAGTTCTTTAAAAATTTTTCTATGGTTAGCTTGTCCTGCATATTTAGAACATTATAAATCTTTATAAAAGCAAAATCAAGTTTTGGTTTATTGATTTTATGGTATTATAAAGAAAAAACAAAATGTCAATTTTTTATACAATAAGTGTAAAACAAACAGAAAAAGATTTGAAAACTAATCTTAAGTTTGGGTTAACCCAGAAAGAAGCTCAAAAGAGGCTTCAAAAATATGGTCCAAACAAACTTCCAGAAAAAAAGCCACTATCCTGGCTTTATTTTCTTTTGTCTCAGTTCAAGAATCCCTTGGTGTATATTCTCGTTATCGCAGCTGTGATTTCCCTTTTGCTCCGAGAATTTATAGATTTCTGGATCATTGTAGCTGCTTTGTCTATCAATGTAGGAATAGGCTTTTTTCAAGAGTATAAAGCTGATCGTACTTTATACAAATTAAAGAAAATGGTTCAGCGTAAGGCTCGTGTTTTACGCGACGGAATGGAACACGAAATAAACGCGGAAGAAATAGTTTTGGGGGATGTTATTTTTCTGGGGGCGGGAGACAAGATTTTCTGTGATGCAAGATTAGTAGAAATTATTGATTTTGAGTCAGTAGAAGCGGCTCTTACTGGAGAATCTCTTCCTTCATCAAAAAGCACAAATGTTTTGATTAAGAAAACACCATTAGCAGACAGAGGAAACATGGTTTTTATGGGTACAGAAGTAGCAAAGGGAAAAGCAAAAGCTGTTGTTACGGATGTGGGAGAAGGTACGGAATTAGGGAAGATTGCTCTTTTGGTTAAAAGTACTCATGAAGGCGCAACTCCTCTCCAAAAAAGATTTGCCCATTTATCTAAAGTTATAGGAATATTTTTAGCTGTAATGGTAGTAATAATATTTTTTATAGGAATTTTTAGGGATCATGGAATCTATGAAATGCTTATTACTTCTATAGCTCTAGCGGTGGCAGCTATACCGGAGGGTATGCCGGCGGCTGTTGCTATTAGTCTGGCCTTGGCTATGCAAAGAATCTTCAAGCGCAGAAGCTTGGTAAAAAAATTAATAGCAGCAGAAACCCTGGGTTCCACAAACATTATTTGTACTGATAAAACGGGGACGCTTACGAAAGGAGAAATGGCTGTTTCGGAAATAATTACTTGGGACAAAAACAGAGGAGATACTAAATCTCTAGCTCTAAAGATTGGCTTGCTTAGTAATGATGCGGTAGTGGAAAATCCCGAAGAGAAGCTACGGGATTGGGTTATTATAGGCGATCCTCTAGAGAAAGCTTTGATTTTATCTGCTTCAGGAGCGGGATTGGATAAGCAGAAAATAGAAAGAAAAGAGACAAGACTGGACGAGATTCCTTTTTCGGCTGATATCAAACTAATGGCTACATTACATCAAAAAATCAAGAAAGCAAAAAATCAAGAAAGCAAGAATATAATTTACATTAAAGGAGCACCGGAGAAACTAATGTCTTTGTCAAAATGTGTTTTATATGAAGGGAAAAAGAGGGAGTTGACTTCATCACTAGAGAGAAAACTAAAAAAACAACTTGATAAATCAGCCCGGAAAGGACTTCGGGTTATAGCAGTGGCTTACAGGGATACTAAGGATAAGAAATTAAGTAAGAACAAAATAAATGATTTGACTTTGGTTGGCTTTATAGCTTTAAAGGACCCTCTAAGAAAGGAAGCAAAACAAGCAGTAAAGCTTTGTCAGCAAGCTGGGATAAGACCTATCATTGTAACAGGTGATCATAAACTTACTGCTCTAATTATCGCAAGAGAGTTGGGCTTTAGAATTTCAGAGAGAAACGTTCTGGAGGGGTCGGATGTTGAGAAAATGACCGACGGGGAACTGAAAAGAAAGATAGGGAAAATACAGATTTTTGCTCGGATAGAACCAAAACATAAAGTAAGAATAGTTGATGCCTGGCAAAAAAGAGATCAGGTAGTAGCAATGGTGGGCGATGGGGTAAATGATGCTCCGGCTCTAAAGAGCGCTGATATAGGAGTAGCGGTAGGAAGCGGGACTGATGTGGCAAAGGAGGTTTCGGATATAGTTATTTTAGATAATAATCTTGCAACTTTAGTTGCTGCTGTGGAGGAGGGTAGGGTAGCTTTCGAAAATATTCAAAAGGTGACTCTTTATCTTTTGGCTGATGCTTTCTCGGAGATTATTTTGATCGGAGGCGCTCTTCTTTTGGGTTTGCCTCTACCGATTCTAGCCGCTCAGATTTTATGGATAAATTTAGTGGAAGACGGATTTCCTAGTGTAGCATTGGCATTCGAGCCGGGCGAGCGGGAGGTTATGAAAAACAAACCGAGAAAAATGGGGGATCCGATTGTTAACAAAGAAATGAAAATACTAATTTTTGCCATAGGTATTGTTGGCGATATTGTGCTCCTGTCTCTTTTCTGGTGGCTCATAAAGGGAGGGTTCGGCGGGTTGGATATGGATCATATTCGAACAATAGTGTTTGTTGCCTTGGGGCTCAATACTCTCTTTTATGTTTTTTCCTGTCGCTCACTTCGTTTTAATATTTGGCATAAGAATCCCTTCTCTAATAAGTTTCTCGTTTTTGCTGTCTTGATTGGTTTGTTCTTTATGATTGGCGGTGTTTATTTTTCTCCCTTTCAAAGCATTCTAAAAACTGTTCCTCTTACTTTTGATCAATGGAT
>CAYRIM010000073.1:0-4011 GCA_964424445.1 uncultured Candidatus Saccharibacteria bacterium
TTCTCCGCAATATCTGTTCCCGGAACATACTTATCTTCAAAGTTCTTGCTTTCTTCGTTCCATTCTCCGACATAGGTTCTGAACTTAGGATTCCAATCGCGATATCCCTTGTCATTCGGTTTGCCAAAATCCTCTGTTATATCGCCGCTTCCTTTTTCCTCGTATTCATGGCGGCCAAACACATCAACAGGACGGTGCCAACGGTAGGAAATCTCGCCGGTGTTGGGATTATACCAGCGGACGCGAATGAGATTGCTGGTGTCGGCAGGAATTTTATATAGCTCCTCTCCATCTTCGAGTATATAATCCCCGTTTTCATCCAATTCTCTTTTTTGCAATTCAGCCCAAGAAAGGAGATTGCCCTCGGCATCAACAACGAACATATCCTCTCCATCATCCCATTCGGCGTGATTAACCCATAGTTTCACATTACCGTTTTGTCTATTCAAGAGAATACTATCCTTAGGCTTAAATCCGCCGGCAAAGAATTCTTGAACTAATGTAATATTAGGTCCGCGGATAACAATTGGTTTTCTGCCAAATATATCGTTCGGAATAGACAACTTATAATATATTTCCCCTGTTTTATCATTAGTTGTTTTTACAAACCTCAGATAAGTAATATCATCATAAGCAGATATTTTGTCAAATTCATTTAATACCGCTGTCAAACCTGCTTTTGTTAATCCGCTAACACCTGATTCTCTTAATTTTTCTAATAAAGAATCTAAGTTTTTTAAATCTAATTTTCCAAGATCATTATCTGTTTCTATAAGCATCCATTGCTTTACACCATCTACTACCTCTTTAGAATATAACCTTCCTTTTGAAGGAGCGTAATTGTCGTCATTACAGAACTCCTCGGTTATATATATAGTCAAAGGACTTTCATAAATTAATGTTTTTCCGAGTGGCTCGCCAGGTTTTTTATACTCATATCTTAGAAAAACCCCATTTTCATCTGTAACCTTGATTTTTTCTAATCGCTCGTGTTCTTTTCTATATTTATCAACATCAAAATTCTCATTTATACCATCTAATTGAGATAAATAATCATAGACCTCCCCTTGCGAATAATAATGAGTTTCATCGCCGTTTATATCAATAATACGCCATTCGTCAGGTTCGCCAGCAGTAAGCTTGTCTATAATAACCTGATACCCCTGATATGCCTTTTCTCCGTCTTTTGATTGATTCTCTTGAAAAATGCTCTCATAGAGCGGATAGTCATGGTTAGCAGTATATTTGCCGCTAACAGTATCATAGTATACTGTTTCTTTGTTCTCCCATTTTGGTTTTTCACCGGGACTGGCTTTATTAATTTCAACATCATAAACAGAACGGCCTGTTTTCACGCTCTCTTCTTCATTAAGTATATATTTCTTTAACAACTTTCCATCTTTGATTTCGCTCAAGAGGTTTACTCCATTATAGTTTTGTATGCAAATGTCTGTAAAAACCAATATATTATCTTCATAATGATAAACTGTTTTATTCACCCTGATTTTATCCATTACTTCTGGGTTTTTGTAGAAATAATCAACGAGTTCTTCCCTGCCCATTGCATTAAGTTTTTTGGTCAGTTCTTTATCCTCTGTTTCTTCGCCTGTGTTCTTATCAACATTTACAAATTTTAAACCGGTTGTTTTGCTCACTGTATCAACCATCTTATTTTCATTAATAATTTTATATGTAACAGTGCTATCGGCAATATCCAAAACAATACTTCCCTTTGTCTCTAGGTTTCCATACCTTTTTCCAATTTTGTCATCAAAGAAACTAACGCTTACTGTCTGCGTATTCATAGCTTTGTTGTCACGGGTACGAATCTCAAGCAGGATATTATCGTCTTCATCATAGTATCTGTTCACTGCATCTTCATATTTTGCCCAAATGCCATTGTGTTCACTATAGTGTTTAGTTACATCATATCTTTCTGCGTGGTCAATATTGCCAAGAATTTCCTCTATTTCTTCAGATTTATTAGAAGGCATGCTCTTTTGCGCAATAATTAAATCTTGATAAACTTTTATTGCCTCTTCATCATAAAGAAACTCCATTGCCATAACAAATTCTTCTGAATAAAACCGTTCTTCTAAATTATCAAGTAATTCCTTCTCCTGTTTGTCTATTGTTTTTATATTCTTGATAATTCCATCTATTTCTTGACGCGCGTCTTTTATTTGTTTGCGGTTTTTAGAAGAAAATGTTTCATCTTCGATATTTTTTAGAAAATCAATTAAGTCTTCATAGTCATCTGCTTTTTGACAATCTTCATATATTTGTTTAGCTTTCCATAATTGTTCTTCATCATCTAAATTATCCTCTAAAATAATGTTTATCTTTTCATTTGCTTCCTCTCTCAATGTATTTATCGTTTTTATTTTGGCTATTGGCTCCTCTCCAATTTTAGCAAGAATCTCTTTTCCTTGTTCAAAATCCATATCCTTAACTATCTTTGGTTGGGTTTGCAAAAGGACATTTTTAGGAATAGGAATATTATCAAGCGCATCTTTTGCTTTTTGTATTTCTTCTTTATTGACAATAAATTTCTCATCTATTCTTACAGGTATTTTTTTTGTTGTAGTCCATTTACTATATCGTTCATAACCAAGGCTGTGATGAGTATCTTCATCATAACCGAGATGATGGCTATATCCAGAACTGCTATGTACCACTGTTCTTGCCCGCATATAGATCTCGTCTGTCAGGAAATTTCCTCTTGATGCCAATCCCAAAATTGTTTCTTTATTAGTAGGAATATTTTCTATTGAAACAGGAATATAGGTTTTCTCGCCGTCAACAGTCATTTTATAGGTCAACTCTTCAGGAAACTGCGGGTCTCTGCTAAGCTCAATAACAATCTTATCTGCGCCATAATTATTATTATTCAAATATATTGTAAATGTTCCATCTCTTGATATAATTTCCTCGTTTGATTGCAAAAACTCCGGCGTTTTTATTTCTTCAAAAGGAGGTTGCTTTACAAAAATGCTTATTTCACTCCATTCACCATATTGTGTATTAATATCGTCTTTTGGCTCTTTACCTTTTGTGTCTGTTTTGCAAAATCTTTGATAAACTTTATAATTCCCATCTGCAAGATTTAATTGCAAAGCCGGGTTTGTTTGAACAAACGCACCTGTTATTTCATCTTGCCATCGCTCGCCGCCAGGCTGTGTATAATCTACCTCTGTCAATATCGAGTCGTAAACAATATCATCGCTTGTATCTTTGGTCCCTTTATCATCAACAACTACTGTTTCTATCCAATTTGGTTCATCGCCGTTATAAATTTTCTTATACTCAATCCAAGTGCTGGGCTGCCAGACCCAACCAAAAATTTGCGGTCTTGGCACAAAGAGTTGAGGTTCTAATATAAAGACATTCGGCTTTAAAACTAATTCTTTGTTCTTTGCTCTTTCAACGATAACGGTTACATCCTGTTTTAAACCTATATCAATATTAAAACTATCTCTTTCACCTTTTTTTAAATGCTCGAAATCCGCAATATGCTTCTTGAAATAAGTGTATATTATGCTCCATTGCTCAGATTTAATATCTATTTCATTAATCTCGACTTTTATATTATCTTGTACTGGATCATTTTTGGCCGCAGGTATATAATATACATCTCCATCTTTGAAGCTATCCATTTTCTCAAACTCGCTAATCATTTTTGCTTTCTGCTCTTCTTCAAACAGTCTTTCTACAACCTTAACTGTTAAATCCGAATCTAATATTTCTCCGGCGGGTATAGTAAAGCTGCCTTGCTTAGCCCCTTCCTTTTCTAAATAATCCTCAAAATATGTAATTACTATATTCATCTGTTCAGAAGTAAGTTTTTTAAGAAGCCATACCCAATCTCCGCCTTTTCCCTCAACTCTCTCATTTAATACACCGTGGTACTCGCCAAGATTTTTTTCTTTAAAGATTTTTATATCCTCTGTCGCGCCGCTTGATTTTTCTTTTTTTGATATATCGGCTTCCTCAAAAGCTGTATTTTCTGAT
>CAYRIM010000074.1:0-3974 GCA_964424445.1 uncultured Candidatus Saccharibacteria bacterium
GCTACTTTTTTAGCAGAAGGGGTTGTTGATCTATATCGAGTCTTTCTTTTTGGTAAATATTTGTCAACACTACCGGTCTTCTCGTACTCATTGATCATAGTGTTCATCGAATCGTTCCAAAGTTTTACTTCATCATCTGTCATTGTTGATTCATCTTGTCTTGACAGTTCTGGTACAAAGTATTTTCTCGATAGTTCCCTTGCTTCTTCGGGTGAACTAGATAAAGCCTCGTTTACATTACTAACCTCTTTCTTTAGACGCTTGACAATTCCTTTCTCGCCTCCTAACGATTTTTTCAACCCCTCATCAGCTAAATAGTTTTTCAACCTTAAGGCTTGCTGACCTTTTACATAGCTTTCTCTTCTCCCCCGTAAAGCTCTGGCGTTTTCTATGGTTTCTTCTCTTTTTGAATTATCCAAAACTATCTGCCTTAAAGAATCTCTTGTCTTGCCAGAAACCCTTGAACCACGAAGAGCTTCGTCAAGCTCAGATTCGCTTCCATTATCTATAGCTGTTCTTATACTACTTTCTCTACCTCTTAGAGCTCTCCCTCCGGTTCTTAGGGTTTCTCTGATTCTATCTTCCTTGTCTTTTTCTAAAGCAGTTCCATCTATTATTTCTGATAAACGTTTTGTTTCTTCTCCGGTCATGTCGCTTACATCCATTCCTTGGACATTAGCCAACGAAGATCTCATAGTTCTTAAGGTATTATCATCTGTTTCTAGAGCCCCTTTTGTCAGATACTCTGGAAAATTATCAAATAACTCTCTGCTTATTGGAGACTTAACGCTAAATCCGTCGCCTTTCTTATCTTTCAATCCTGCAGTTCTAAGATCCGCTATAGCATTCATAGCTTTTTGCCCTTCCCTTCCACCTTTTTGCGCTTTCATCTGCATCGCCTTCAATGCTATGAGACGATCACCCTCGCTCTTTTTGGTATTCTTTATATCACCCATCAAGCTCTCGGCACTTCTATTATCAAACATTTTTTCTGCTTTTTCTTTTATTTCTGGTGCTGTTGGAAACTTAATCCTTTTTGTTAATCCTCCTTTCTTTAGGGCTCCTTCTGCTGCTTTCTCTGCTGCCTCATATTTTTTATCTCTTCTTTCTTTCAACATTTTGGGCATAGCAGCTGCCGTCAAGGTTCCTCCGGCAAGAGCCTTGCCAATCTTAGCTATTCTTCCCTCTCTTTCAGTGGCCGCCATTTTTCGCAGACCATACTTAGCTTCAGCTGCCGTTCTTCTGCCTACAGCTCTAGCACCTGCAGCGGCAGCCCTCTTCGCTCTGCCGGTAACCTGAGAACCTATGAAGTTCTGAGCAGCAGACATGATGGCTCCGCCTAGTTTCAGAGGATAGGTGGCGGCAAGATAACAAAGAGCGCCTACGAGCAATAACTTGAAGAACTGATCGCCAGTACTATAAAGATCACTTCCTTGGGCTCCAAGCTGAACATTCAATGTCATACTAGAAACCCTTACTGCAATATAGAGAAACAGACCAACTATGGGCCCCATCAGCGCCCATTTTATGAAATTCTCCCACCAAGTTGAGACCATTCCCTTTATCTGAGCAATAGGAAGAACATAAGTAAAGTAGGGTATAGCACAAAGCATAAAAAGTATAGCCAGCACTATCTGTCTTAACCAAAGTATAATATATAGATATAAATAAAAATAAACAAAGAATAACAAAACTAGCGCTGTTAAAAAAGCCATACCTATAGTTCTACCTTGTACAGAAAAGAGAGTATTGATCGTGTTTCCTATACCCTCTATACCCTGAATACTTTCTGAGCCACCAATACCCCCAGACATAAAAACACTAGAAAAATAATTCATAATCATCATAATCTGATCAGTTATCCATAAACTAGAGTTTATAAGAAGGATGCCCAAAACCATACCGGGTATCATTCTTCGAAGCTGCCATTCTGGCATGGGAAGTTTCAAAACAGTGAAGAGAACTCCCAGAAGGAAGGCAAGCAAGAAGAAAGAATTTATAACACTAACAATCACCCCATGTATATCCCTCACTATATCTCCCAACCCTCCTATGCTTTCTCCTGCCTCACTCCCATCCCCAATATCTACCTTAAAAAGAATTTTTTTGTCAACCGCGCCTTTTATATTATTCCAAACATATTCTTCTAAAGACATTATCCCCTTTGCCATAGCACATAATATATCCTCAGGGAAACACAGGAAAAGATCCCAAAAACCATAATTTTCTTTTCTACACTTACCGTTTAAACAAGTTGTAGTTTCGGCTTGAGACTCACCCAAAACACCAGTAGCAGCTCCGCTTCTAGTTTCATAAAAAGCTATATCGTTAGCAAACCTATAATCAGACAAAGACCTATAACCAATATCGTTTATTATATTTCCCCATTGTCTGTCTACAGTAGATTCGAAGCCATCACCACCAATTAATGTTTCCTTGTTTTGCTCTATTAAATCAATACCTAAATTGTCTTTAGCGTAGAGATAAGAAGAATATAGAGTATTAGGACAACCCCAGTTTCCCGCACTCTCTGTTAAAAAATGAACGCATGATGTTATAGCTTTTCTATTTTTATCACTAACGCTTTCCAAGAAATTGCCCCTACTAATAATTTCTTTTAATTTATCTACACTTTTAATATTGTTACTTTCAAGATAGTCCGTTGTGGCAATTACAGAAAGTAAAGAAAAATTAGCTTTATTGGACAAAATACCCGGGGCGTCTTCCGTATATTCTTTTATTTTTTCTCTTGTTTGCTTTCTTGCATCATAATCAGAACCGTAATACTCGTTACCCCTGTCGTCGAAGTAAACATTATTGTTATCTATAAGACTATAGAGCTCCTGAGTTATTTTTTTTGCATAATCAGCATCCTCGTTAGTAGCAAAATCCATGAGCTTCTTTTCTGTTATGGTTCTCAAATACTGCCATTCGCCCCAGGTTGTTCTGTCTTCCCCTTGATAACCGATCTTGCTTGTAACATATGGAGACAACACCCAGTCTGGAGCAAAATTTAAATAGACCATGCTCCACCCCATTCTTTTTTTATCATATTCTATCTTTGAGCCATTAGACCAATAAGTTAGCCTAATATATCCATCTATATAGTTTTGATAACCCCATTCTTCTTTCCAGCCATAAGGATTACTTTCCTCATCACCTATTTTATTTCCCTCCTCATCTGTGACATAACCCGTACTTGATCTCGGTATTTTACTATTTATTGATTTCGGATAATTACGGGGACCATAACCCCCCCCCAAAATAGGGAGAAAAGCACAAACCCTACGACCAAGCATACCGCCACTGTGTGTGCATTCATCAAAAGCTTGTCCAAAAGGATCTTCGGAGGCAATAAAATAATTAACATTTAAACCATAATGATCTTCTTTTTGATACGGCCTTTTGAATTTACATACAATAAACCTATTCCCGCTCAGCGTATCGTATGAACAATAAAAAGGCGATGTTTCTAAGTATTCCTTTTTGTCTGCCTCGTACTTACCATCTTTATATATGGGTAAAAGAATTTCTATTTCGTCACTCTTCCCCGTACCACGAATTATGTTTATTTTATCTTTATAAAATTCATATTTGTGTTCTCCCAGAAAAATAGGGGTCTTTACATACATAGGATGTACATAATAATCCCTGCCATCCAACTTAGGAAAAGGCAATTTTGTTCTCTGTGTGTAGTAATCATAAAACTCCTCTATAGTATTAAATTTCTTCATATGATCAGAACCAACCTTCCCCAAAAGGGGATATTTGGTTAAGTCTGCACTCGATTCAGCTGAAACTCCTTTTACATACTGCTCGCTCGCGAAAAAATAAGGCAGAAAAAAAGACAACACAAAAAGCATTGTCAAAAAGATTATTCCTAATTTTTTTACTTTACCCGAAACTCGAGAAAGCCCTCTCTTTATAATCATTTGATTTTTGTTTCTAATAAAAAAACTATTACAAGCTCGCTT
>CAYRIM010000075.1:0-3920 GCA_964424445.1 uncultured Candidatus Saccharibacteria bacterium
AAAAATTTGATCCTATCTCTTCTGAACTTCCACAATGTGTAAAAGAAGAGGTAGTCGGAAAGACCAGTGATCCCCATATAACGTTAGGTCGAATCAAAAAAATTAAAGACAAGAGAAAATTCCTTGAAACCGTACATAAACTTTCAAATCATATCGGTTCTCTAAAAAGGGAAGATAAATCTTTCAAAGTTGAAAAAATTAAGCTAATAGAAAGCAAGATCACTCCAACAGGACCGATTTATTCTACCTTGAAAGAAAGTTATCTTTAAATAAGACTGCCTTCTTCTGTCTCATCTTCACAAACTTCACAGACCCATTCCCCTGTTTCTGTTTGGGTTAAACTGTCTGAATAATTTCCACAAGAATCGCATAAACCAGAAGAAGAAACATCAGAAAATCTGACAGGTTCTTTTTTCATTTCATTCCTATATTCTATCAAATAATATAAATCAGGAGAAGCCTTAGCTACATCAGAAAGAGAGACAACTCCTATAACCTTTCCTTCTTCTACAACAGGCAGCCTGTGTATGTTAGCTTTTTTCATCCTTTCTACTGCTTCCATCGCGTCTTGTTCTGGATTGATTGTAAGAAGAGGTTTTCCCATTATCTCCTTAACTTTTGTCTTAGAAGGGTCTCTGTTCTTTACTATTATTCTATTTATAAGATCAGTATCAGAGAGTACTCCTATTGGATTTTTTTTCTTTATAACTACCAAAAATCCTTTTCTGTGTTTTTTCATAGTAACGGCCGCTTGTTTAGCGTTCTTGCTATATTCTATAGTAATAGCTGGTTTTGACATTATGTCCCTAACTTTCAAAGATTCTTCATTATTAACATCCATAAAACATTCCCTCTTTTTTCTAATTAATTATTTCTATTCTGTAGATTTATTTGTTTTTTATTAAAACCGAAGTAAAGAACATTTCCGATGATTTAGTGTCTCTTTAGAAAATCGATGAGGGGGACGCCGTCTGAAGGAAGGACTTTTTTCTGTGGGAGGAGCAATCGGATCTTTCCATAACCAAAATCAACAGCAATAAAAAAAGGAAACCCCTCTATTTCTTTTTCCATGAAATCATAGTAATAAAATGTTTTCTTTTTCGTACACTTTACTTGAATCAAAACGCATTTTTTATTTTTAATGCATATAAGATCGGCTTCTCCAAGACTAGCGCCCGCTCGTATTGTTTTCCAACCATGTTTTTCAAAGAGGCCTCTTATTTTTCTCTCAGCCATATATCCTCTTCTTCTGGCAATTTTTCTAGAGGAAATATTAATATTTTTTTTACTACTCATACTTTCTCTTTATTAATTTAAGACTCCAAACAAAATATACTTTACAAAGAAGGTGGTTTTTTGAAAATACTGGTTTTGGCAGACATACATAATGACGTAGAAAACATATTTCAATATCTAGATAAAGCAGAAAAGATTTCCTTTGATATGATTATTTGTCCCGGAGACTTCACAGATATTCCTCCAAAGGGATTTACAAAAGAAGAAATTGGGAAAGTTATAATAGAAGCATTGAAGTCTTTCAATAAACCTCTATTGGCTGTCCCTGGGAACTGGGACGAAACTATTATAAAATTATTTGAAAAAGAAGGGATGAGCGTACACGGAAAAGGTAAACTTATCGAAAACGTCGGCTTTTATGGGTTTGGTGGAGCAAAGACTCCTTTTAATACTTCTTTTGAACCAGATGAAAAAGAGATTGAAAAAGGACTATCTAAAGCTCTCAGAGAAGTAAAAGATGCTGAATATAAGGTACAAATAACACATAATCCCCCAAAGGGAACAAAATTAGATATGCTTTCGTCTGGTATGCATGTAGGGTCCTTTGTTGTAAGAAAATTTATAGAAGAAGTGTCTCCTATAGCAGCAGTGTGTGCCCATATACACGAAGCTAAAGGAACAGATATTATAGGAAACACAAAAATTATCAATCCTGGAAGATTTCCTGAAGGATATTGTGGCGTACTTGAGATAAACCAAGGAAAGGTTGACTCAAAACTAGTTAGTCTAATATAAAGAATCCATCACCAAAAAGGTTTTTATATATGATTACCAAATTCATGATTACCCAATAAGTCAGAGATAGTCTGTTTTATATAAATCTCTGCTAGGTAGAGGACGTCCCGATGAACACTATAATGAAGCTTGATAAAACAGAAATTCTTAAAGAAGATTTTGATCAATCTGTTTTAATGCTAGCGGAAAAACTTGATTTTTTAGATGTTCAAATTTTAAGAAAATTCTATGTCACGGGAAAAGAATTTCCTTTTGACACACAACCATATTGTTTTCCGATCTTATACAGAAACATGCAAACAACAAATCGACTTAAAATAGGAAAAGAGGCTCTCAGGAAAAGACTAAAAGGGTTGGTAAGGATAGGGTTTTTAGAAAAAATAGGAAGAACGAACCCTGCAAACTATTCTCCTGTAAAAGGAAAGGAAACCATAATAAGAGCAACCATAACTAAATTTTTCATGATACATGGATTAACAAAGTTTCTATGATACCGGAAACGCGCTCTGAAAAAACGATATTCTATACAACACCATATTCTCTTTGGGGATGGTATTTTAAACAAAATTAATTTTTATAATGAAAAAATCAGAATAATGAACTTTTTAGAGAAGAACGCATACAGACCAGTAGACGGTATAATTAGGTGGTCGAGAGGAGAAAACTGGAACCACTATCTAACAAAATGTATAATAGTAAGGATGATAAAAGAAGGGATAGACCCAGTTTCTGCCTCGCTGTTTGTTAGAAAACAACGAGAAATAAAACTGCTCTCTTCTTTTATAAAAGACAATAAAGAACCTTTTCCTAATTGGGCAACACCTATAATATACACAGAGGCTATATTTAAAAAGAACAAAAGAGCAGACGTACTTACAATAACAAGAGACGGCACATATGTTATAGAAATAGCAGAAAGTGAAGGGAACGAATCATTAATAAAAAAAGAAAAATATTACAAAAGCCTAAGTATACGCTTCGTGTCTATTCTTCTAGAAAACTAAGATAAGGTACTTCTAACTTATTTTTATGAACGTTCCTAATAATACTTATGAACATTCTTATTGTTTTTTATGAACATTCAAACATTTATTTATGAATATTCGGAACATTATTTATGGGTTTTCTGACTATTTTTTGAAAACATTCGTTGGATTTATTATGATGTTTCTTAACAATTGTTGAGTATATGTACACTATCGGTCTGTTTTCTAATAAACAAAAAGCAAAACAAGTTTTATAATATAATATTATAACAGTGTTATAATTAATAATATAATACTTTTTTATTTTTATTTTTTTATGATCCCGACGACAATGTACACATATGTTGCTTTTTTTTGGAAACATCATAAAAATAGAGAACACTTATTTTTATAATCATTCATAAAAATTATATGAAAAGAGGAAGACCTAGTAAAAGAAGAGAAATAACCGGAGAGATATTATATATTCTCAAAGAACACGGTCTACCAATGACCGTATCTTCTCTTTGCAGTGCTATATGGAAAAGGACAGGAACAAGACCAAGCTGGAACACAGTTCAAAAATATTTACATGAAATGGTTGAAACAAACAAAATTAATCCAATAGTTCTTTCTCACTCAAAGGAAAGGGGAAAAGACGGTCTTGTTGTATATACCCTAAAATAAGGTGTTATTTTGGAGAAGAAAGAAGTAATGAAAATTTTTTTAAACGAAGGGCTACAACTAGACCCAGAAGCGCTGTCCTTTTTTTCAACGAATAGAGAAAAAATAGACGAGTTTTTGTCAGTTAAAAGGGACGGTACTTTTAAAACACCCCCTACCATAACGAAAGAAGTGATAGAAGGCGTATTGAAAACGGCAACTATTGTAAAAAACACCCTAGATAAAAAAGCAAAAAACAAA
>CAYRIM010000076.1:0-3910 GCA_964424445.1 uncultured Candidatus Saccharibacteria bacterium
AGTTATTTAAGTTATATTTTACAAACTAGTTGGTACGGAAATCGTACTTTACCCTTAAATATTTTTATCCGCGTCATTCGCATACATTCATCCCGAGTACTCGGGGTTAGTATCGCTATTTCTCTATCGACTTCACTATTACATCAATAGTCTTCCTTGCTAAAATACTATTCTTTATAGAGTTTATAAACTGATCATCCCTGTATCGATCTCGAATCTGATTTTCTGTTTCTTTCACTTTATCAGCCGGCATGCCCGCAGTTTGACGAATAATATCCATACTCATCACTTCTTCTATATCTTTATCATCAACTTGAATTTTTTCTTGTTTAGTGATTTTACCCAAAATCAATCCCATCTTCACATTGTTTTCCGCTTGCTCACTGAAACCATTTTTTATCTCTTCTTCACTTTTTCCTATACTCGCCATGTAATCTGTAAAATTAATTCTTTTGTTCTGCTCCAAATCGTTCTTGAAACGTTCCATAATCATCCCTTTCTCCTGCTCAATCAAAATATTAGGAATCTCAATATTAATATCTTTCATTATTTCTTTTAGAACCTCATCTTCAAACCGAGCTTTCTCCTTTTGTTTTTTTTGATTCAAAATATCTTCCTTGATGGCTCCTCTCAATTCTTCTGCTGAATTTTTATTAAAATTCTTCGCAAATTCATCGTTGAGCTCCGGTAAATTAATCTTTTTGATTTCATTAACCTTTATTTTAAATTTCACTTTTTTCCCCGCTATTTCTTTATCTATATAATTAGCAGGAAAGGTTATGTCGAATTCTTTTTCACTATCTTTTTCCAAACCAACCAACTCTTCTTCAAAACCAGGTATAAAGCTCGCTTCTCCAATAACTATGCCAAAGCCTTTTGATTGAAACTTTTTGATTTTTTCTTTGGGAAATTTCTCCTTATCGCTATCCGCAATATCAATATCAATATTTACCCAATCACCTTTCTCGCTCCTTACCCCGGATTTGCCTAGAGGTTTTTTGTCTTCTAGTTTTGCAAATTTTTTCCTTAGGGTCAATAAAGCATCTTCTACCTCTTTCTCCTCAACCTTCACCTCCTCCATTTTTAATTTTTTTGCCTCGGGCGAAGCCGAGGAACCACTTTTAACTTTTAACTTTTCTTTCCAATCCCCCACTTCAACTTCTGGCAAAACCTCAGCTTTCCCCTCCCACTCCAAGCCTTCTTCCTTACTAAATTTTTTTATTTCAACATCCTTGGGTCTGTCTAGGGGAATTAATTTATTTTGATTAACCATCTCAAAATAAGTATCATTTATAGCTAGTTCCTTTGCTTGATTTTCGATAGCTTGTTTTCCTATAGTGTCTTCTGTCATATCTTTTGGCACTTTCCCAGGTCTGAATCCTGGTATCTTCAGATCTTTTGCTAACATTTCGACTGCCCTATCAAAAAACTTAGCTACTTCATCAGATGTAGCTTTAATAGAAAACTCTACTACGCTTTTAGGTTGTTTTTTAATATCTATATCCATAAAAAGTATTTTATCAGAAAAAATAATTTTAAACAAGAAAAAAGAGAGCCTACTATCTTATTTATTATTTATTATTTATTATTTATTATTTATTTTTTTATTTTGTTTTATTTATTATCTACAATGCTTTTTATTCTACTCATTGCTTCAATGCTCCATCTGATCCCTTGCACACCAAGCCCGCTATCTTTAATCCCCAAGAAAGGAAATGAATCGGGAAACCTTTCACTTTTTTTATTTATCTGAATTACCCCAGCCTCCAATCTCTTTGCAATTTCATGTGCCTTATCTAAATCTTGAGAAAATACTGATCCACCTAAACCATATTCGCTTTTGTTGTGAGTCTCAACCATCTCGTCTATATCTTCGCAAACAATAATTGGCAACACCGGAGCAAACTGTTCCTCCCAAGCTATACGCATTTTCCCCTCTACATTATCTAAAACTACTGCTTCAATATAGTTCTTTTCTATTTTTCCCCCTGTCACTATTTTTGCTCCACCCTTCACAGCATCATCCATTAACTCTGTTACATACTCAGTTTGTTTTTTGGAGATCAAAGGATTAAGTTGAGTTTCTTCTTTTCTGGGATCCCCGAGAACTGAATATTTATCTTTCGTTTCTTTAATAATCCTTTCAATCAGACTATCATGAACATCTTTATGAACCAAAACTCTTTTTATAGCAGTACATCTCTGTCCAGCATAAGAAAAAGCACCCCCTACGATTTGTTCAGCAGCTATATCCAAATCCGCGTCATCTAAAACCAAAGCTGCGTCTTTTCCTCCAAGCTCAAGAAGAAGGGGCTTTAATCCAGTTTTCTTGGCGATATCTTTTCCTACACTGCTACTACCTGTAAAATTAATCATATTTGTACCCTTGTGAGCAACAAGATAGTCGCCTATTTCACCTCCTCTACCACTAACATAACTTATAACACCAGGAGGTAAACCCGCCTTATTGAATATTTCTATCAACATTGCCGTACAAATACTTCCTTGAGTTGGACCTTTTACCACAACGCTATTACCTACTAAAAGCGCTGGGGCTATTTTCGTTGTTGCTAAATTTATAGGATAGTTGAATGGAGTAATAGCCAGGATAACACCTAATGGCTGACGGATAACAGTAGTTGTTTTTTTATCATCTCCACCAGGAAAATTGGCTGCCGAAAAATGCTCTCCTCCGTTTATAACATCTAGCTGATCAGCAACATAAGAAACAATATCCGCGCCCCTAGATATATCGCTTCTTGCTTTCTTTTTGGTTTTTGCAATTTCCAAAACCATCATTTCGATTAACTCTTCTAGATTTTCATTGATTAATTCCGAAGTTCTCTTGAGGATGGCAGCTCTGTCTTCAAGAGTGATTTTCTCCCATTTTTTTTGTGCTTCTGATGCCCCATTAATAACCTCATCTATTTCATCTCTATCAACTGCTTGGGCTCGACCAACCAAATTATTATCAATCGGGGAATTAACATCAATGAGCTCCCCGGTCTTACTCTTTATCCATTTGCCATTAGATAAAAATTTATAAATATTACCCTCTTTGATGTTTTCGAAAAAATCGTTCATTTTAACTTTTTATTATTATATTTTTTTTATAGAAACATCATCTTTACCAAGAAGCCATTTAAGATCTCTCCATTTGAGTAAATTCTTTTGTGCACCATATGTATCAACTGTCTCCCCAGCATTAATCGCTGCTAATCTCAAGGAATCTTCTACGCTTCTTCTCTTTATCTGTGCCGCCACATAAGTAGCAAAATAAGCATCCCCGCTCCCAGTACTGTCAACTTTTTCATTTTTATATATTCCTACCTTATAAAACTTATCGCCATCATAGTATAAAGACCCCTTTGCGCCCATAGTAATCAAAACTACCCTTGGCCCCATTTTCTTTATCATCATAAGAAGTTTTTTTGCTTTTACTTTTCTCCTTTTCACTAAAACTGTAGCTTCAACTAAATTCAGACAAACAACATCTGTGAACTTCATCATCTTCCTGAGAATTGTTCTGTTTTCTCTTATTTGATAAAGGCTTGGATTCAGAAATAGAGGCTTTTTATATCTTTTCACACTTCTTATTATTTCTTTTTGTAGTATTTTTGAATACTTATTAATACCAGAAACATATATAGCCTCACTGTTTCTAAAAACTTTTTCTGGACTTATTTTAGAAAAATCAAAACCTGGCCTATGTGTCAATATTGACCTGTCGCCATCAGGTCCAGTTAGAATTATAGAAAACCCCAAATCTTTATTTTTATCCTTTTTTATAAAAGAAGCATTGACTCCTTCTTTTTTCAAAACAGACAATGCGTCTTTACTATAAATATCTTCGCCAACAACAGTAGTGAAAGAAGTTTTTAATCCCAGTCTTGAAAGAGCTACAGCTGCA
>CAYRIM010000077.1:0-3905 GCA_964424445.1 uncultured Candidatus Saccharibacteria bacterium
CGCCTTCTCAACACTGCAGTCCTTCTCAACAATTTTCTCTACTGGAACTTCCTTACCTTGAATTACGAAAGTAATTCTTCTCGGGTCGTAAGTCCTTCTAACGAAGTAACCTCGCCGATGGCTTCAGTCAAGCCGATTGATAGAATGTTTTTAGATGCGTTCCAATCTCTATCGCCAACAAATCCACATTCTGGACAAATATGAGTGCGAATAGATAAAGATTTAGGAACAATCGCTCCACACTGACTACACTTTTGTGAAGTATAATGCGGAGGAACTTGTATAAAATGTCGTCCAAGTATTCGCAACTTGTAAGACAACATATTTGTAAAGATGTTCCAGCTGGCGTCTTGAATAGATTTTGCCAGATGATGATTTTTTAACATTCCTCTGATGTTCAATTTTTCAACCGCTACCATATCGTATTTATCAGCATATTTCCTTGATAATTTATGTAGAAAATCTTTTCTCTGGTTTGCTATATGCTCGTGTACTTTGGCTAACAACTGAATTTTCTTTTTCCTGCGGTTGCTTCCCTTCTTGGCTTTGCTAACTTTCCTTTGCTGTAATCGTAGTTTATATTGAGCTTTTCTAAAATACTTCGGTGGCTTAACCTGATTATTTTCGCTATCAACCAGAAACGATTTCAATCCAACATCTATGCCAACAGCGGTTTTGATTTTCTTGATTGGCTTCTTTTCTGGAACTTCTACCACATATTGAAAATACCAACCGCTTGCTCGTTTTATTATTCTACCCATTCCATAATTATTTGCTTTTCTGAATCCTTTCATTTTTAAATGTCCTATTTCTTTCCAAATACATAATTTATTATTTTTAAAACGATAATCTATTTCATACTGCCGTAATTCTATGCTTCTCAAACGATTATGTGATTTAAAACGAGGAAAATGTCCTAATTTATTAAAGAATCTTTCATAAGCGGTATTTACTCGGTAAATCATCATTTGTTTCAAGGTTGCTGGAATTTCTTTATTCAAATCTCTAAATTCTTTTTGTAAATTAAACCTTGATAAATTCTTTCCAGTTTTTTTATAATGATTTATCTTTCTTTCTAATACGGCATTATAAAACAATCGTGCTTTTTCAAATAAGTTTAGCAAGTTCTGTTGTTGTGTTTTAGTAGGATATAATTTTACTTCTCTTATGAGTTTCATAATTATATTTTAACACCTACTAAACTTTTGTCAAGGTCTATTTCGTAATTTAAGGTAATTAAGTATTTTTAATCGGCGTCAAGGTTGCGTAAATCGCCCCTCCATTTTTTTCTTCGACTTTTATTTTTTTAAACCTAAATTCATTTTTTGGATCTAAATCCCAGTATCTTCTCGGGCCGCAGAAATAATCAAGTGTATTCTCTGTCCAGAAACTTTTATGGGTTGGATCTCTAAAAGAACCTTCACTGCCCGCATAAGGGACAATAATATCAAATATTCCGTCTTCCTTTAAAACCCTATGGCATTCTTTCATAACAAAGATCATATCATCAGAGTACAAATGCTCTAAAATGCTATGAGCATGAACAATCTTGAAAGTATTATCTGAAAAAGGCAATCCTTTTGCAATATCCCAGATTATCTCTTGCCCAAAATCCCTTATATCTATTCCAATAGCGTTTCTATTTTCTACTTTGCCACATCCTATGTCTAACTCATTAGGCAGTCTTTTATTTTTCGCTTCTTTTACAGGTCTCATCTCAACATAAACGTCCGGCCTATCATTAATATTATTTTCTAAAATTTTCCACTTTTTCTCTACAACCTTTTCTAAAGCTAAAAAAGTATACTCATTAAAATACCTCTTATGCCTCAGAGCATACGCTTTCTGGTTATCTTTATGTGGCACAATTATTACTGCTTTTCCTTCTGGCTTTAATACCCGCCAAAATTCATTAATCACAAACATCGGATCATCCAAATGCTCTAAAGTATGCTGACAAAAAATCTCATCAACAGAACAATCTGAAAATGGCAGACATTCTTTCTCAAAATCTCTTATAATCTCTTGACCAAAATCTTCTTTATCAATATTTACCCATCCTTTTTTTATATCTTTTCCACATCCACAATGAATTTTCATGTTAGAATTTTTTAATTAAATTCGCTTGACAAGTAAAAACCTGATATTTTTTCATTATTTTAGCCAATTCCTTGAAAAATTCTTGCTCTTTTTGCACATTCTGTCCTCCAAAATATCTTATATTACAATCTAAAACAAAATCATTATCATCCATTATCTGCAACGTATTCTTCATCTCAGGCTTATTCTTCTTTATTTTATTCTTTTCCAAATTTTCAATCTTTTTCTTTAAATCTGTCTGCAACCTTAAAACTTTCATAAGAAAATCTTTGTCTACTAAAATTTTATCTGATTTTTGCCTCTTCATACCTATTTTTTTTCAATATATAAATAAATTCTGTAAAATAAACATTATCACTCTTTTCTTTTTTTTCCATTCTTGCAAAAACAAACTTCCATCCTTTATATGCTTTACTAACTCTCTTTGCTATTTCATTTGTTTTTCTTCTTATATTCTGCTCAGAATTATAAATAGACGGAATTCTTAATTCTTTACCAGAATAAAATTTTTCCATTATAACTATTTTTTTATCGTTCTCCTTATCTTATTATCCAAGAAATTTATAGAAAATCCGATATTAAAAATTATAAATCTTAAACTTCCGCTCAAGGAACAAAATTGCAAATCTATCAAGACAAGATCTCTAGCTCCCATTCTCCAATACCTCCAGAGATTTATCACATTTATCATCTTCTTGTTCTCCTTTCTAGATCTTTAGCATAATCACGATTCTCTTCCCAAAAGTTTACATCCCAGTTGAATTTGTACTCATGCAACTTCCTATCCATTTTCTTCGCCATTTCATAGGCAGTCCTTAGTCTTGTTCTCATCTCGTCTCTTACCGTCTCGTCGCCTACCCCGAACGTCAAGTCGTAAAGCTCCCGCAGAACCTCGCAAACTGTACGACGCCTGTCCGCATAAGTCTCTATGTTGTCCAAGATGTCGTCATTCCCTTGGTCAATTTCTGGTTCTGACGAAAAAGTTTTTAATTCATCCATACATTTGCCAATCATTAATGAATTTTATAACACTGCCATCGCTTCTAGTAATGGCCTAGTTAAAACTAATAAATTTTCATCTGAATTATATTCTCTGAACTGTCTGATAGTTTCCTGATGTCTTTCGTGAAACCACCCTTTTATTTCAATCCAGCTATTCCATTCCTTAATCCAAAAATCTGGCATATATGTTCTGTCTTTGAGATAAAATCTTTTTGGCTCGTAATCCCAAGTTAGATTTTTTCCGTCAAGCCATCTTGCAAAAGCTATTTCATAAGATGAACGCATCCAGATTTTTTCTCC
Source organism: uncultured Candidatus Saccharibacteria bacterium (assembly GCA_964424445.1). Lineage (GTDB taxonomy): Bacteria > Patescibacteriota > JACPGU01 > JACPGU01 > JACPGU01 > CAYRIM01. The sequence continues at coordinate 3,403 of CAYRIM010000077.1, forward strand.
ATTCTTATTATACCATTCTCCTTTTCCATGAGCTGCCGGCTTGCCATATCTATAATGATTTTCCCCTTTATTTGCTTCACTAATTTTTCTTTTTGTTTCTTTCGTATGACAACTTCCTTTCCATATCATACGAGCTTTCATAAGGTTTCTAATATCTGCTTTTTGAGCTTTAATACTTTTAATTTCAGTTTTCCATCTTTTAATGGCTTGTTTTCTTAGTTTTATTTTATGTTCTTCTGAGAATTTTCTACCCTTATTCCACTTTCCATATCCCTTTTTTTTAGCAATTTCACTTAGTTTCTTTTTGGTTTTTTTTGAATGCTTACTTTTCCTCCCCTTACTGAGACATTTAATACTACAGAAATACTTTCCATATCCCTCATAATAATTATTACAGTATTTACACTTTTTCTTATAAATTTTTGGCATAGAAAATTATTGATTTTTGTACATTTGCCATAATAGTTGTTTAGATCTCCAAATATCATCTCTCTTGTTTTTCG
>CAYRIM010000078.1:0-3785 GCA_964424445.1 uncultured Candidatus Saccharibacteria bacterium
TGAAGTTTGGGAAAATCTGGAACCAAAATTAAAAAATGGAGGAATCGTTGCTTTGTGGCTCCACGATATTTATTTAAAAAAAAGAGATCTTTTCGAACTTGTCCCTTTTCACGCTGACCTTATAAAAACCTTTCCCAAAAATCTGAATCTTCGTCACATAATAATATGGGACAGATATTTGAAAAAAGTCTATCCCGATATTCCCCAAAACCATCAATTTGGAAACAGATTCCAATATATTCTGATGCTCTCCAAGGGAATAACAAGCTACGAAAGAAAAATAAAAAGCTTTTACTGGAAACCTATTTTGAGCTTCAAAACAACACCTTGTTTATTGGGTTCAAAGTTTTTATACAAAATAATATTTACTATTGGCAAAATTTCCTTCTTACATAAGATATTCAATCCCATTTTTTCCAAAACAAAGAGGTTTTTTCTCAAAGACAAATACAAATTCAGGGACTATAAAACCACCTGTCCTCCCGAAATAGCAGAAATACTCATAAGAAATTTTAGCAAGAAAGAGGATACGATTTGTGACCCCTTCTTGGGCTCCGGAACAACTCTAGGGGTTGCCAATAAACTAGATAGGTCGTGTATTGGGTTTGAGATCAACAAAGAGGCAAAAGACGTTATTTTAGATAAAGCAGATAGAGAAAGAATGGAAATTGTAGAATAAAAAGCCATTTTTTGATAAGATTATATTGTTGACCGTCAAGTTGCTGTATAAAAAAATGACGGTTTAATAGTTTAGCAGTTAAAATATTGATTGCCTATGAAAATCGATTCCTTGGAAAAATCCATTCTTTTCACCCTCGCTTATTTTGATGTATTTGAATATCCTTTGACTTATTTTGAGATATGGCGCTATCTCTTCTGTTTCCAGTCAGAGCTAGATGAGGTCATAAGAAAACTGGATGAATTAATAACCCGAGGCGAGATAGAAATGAAGAATGGTTTTTATTTTCTACCCGGAAAGAGTGATCTACTAGAAAAAAGGAATGAGAAATATGAAATTTCGGAGAAGTTTTGGAGGAAAGCAATTTTCGCTACTAAAATCATTTCTTATATACCCTTTATAAAAATGGTGGGAATAGTTAATTCTCTCGCTTTTTTTAATTGTAAGGAAGATAGCGACATCGACCTATTTATAATAACGGAGAAAAACAAGATATGGACTGTAAGATTTTTGTCCACCACAATAATGCATATTCTAGGCTTAAGGAGACATGGAAAGAAGGTGGCAAAAAGAATTTGCTTAAGTTTTTATATATCAGAAGAGAAAATGGATTTATCATATATAGCTAAGGATGAATTGGGATTTTTCGTGGCTTTCTGGATAGCTCAAATGGCTCCTATTTTGAATAAAGGAAAAATCTGGGAAGAGTTCAGAAATTCTAATAAATGGATATACAATTACCTGCCAAATTGTGGCCAACATATAACCAATTACCACACGAACTTCAGACCATCGTGGCTTTCAAAAATCAAATCAGAGTTCGCTAGTTTTATACTTAAACCAAAAATTATAGAGGGAATACTAAAGGGCGTCCAAATAAAAAGAATAAAAAAGTCACAAGAAAAACTTGGTAATCCCTCATCGGTAATATATAGTGACGAGATACTAAAGTTTCATCCTGTAGATTTAAGAATTAAATATAAAGAAGAGTTAAAACTAAGATTAAAAAATACTTGACTTAAACCTCAATGTTTGCTAGAATGTTAAAGTAATTAGCACTCTATTGATGCGACTGCTAACGGTAGGTTTTCGGTTGTAGGCACAGCATTCCCCCTTTGCTGTGCCGACATCTGTGAAGCTATAAAAATAACAAGGAGGAACTTTACAAAAGGTTTCTTTTTTGATGAAAAATATATTTTCAAAAATTATTTCAAACAACAAGAAAGGTGTCATTATGCAAAAGATCCAACCCTTGAAAGATAAAATCTTAATTCGACCAAAAAAGGAAGAAAAAACCACTGCCTCGGGTATTGTAATACCAGAGACAGTAGAGGGAGAAAAACCCCAAGAAGGTGAGGTGATTGCTGTGGGAACAGGAAGAACTATTAATGATGGAAAAATTATTCCCCTTGAGGTAAAGGTGGGAGACAAGGTACTCTTTAGTAAATATGCTCTACAAGAAATAAAGATTGATGGGGAAGAGCTAAACATATTGTCTGAAAGCGATGTCCTTGCAATCATAAAATAATAGTCTAAATCTGTTATATTTCTATTTTCTAGTTTTTTTTGAGATTTTAATAAATTAATAAAACAATTATTATCAAGGAGAAAAATATGAGTTCTAAACAAATATTATTTGACGAAAAAGCACGTCGAGCCCTAAAAAAAGGCATAGATATTCTTGCCAATACCGTAAAAGTAACCCTCGGTCCCAAGGGAAGAAACGTTATGTTCGACAAAAGTTTTGGGGGACCCACTATTACTAATGACGGGGTTACCATTGCCAAGGAGATAGATCTAGAAGAAAAGTTCGAAAACATGGGAGCACAACTCATAAAAGAAGTAGCAGAAAAGACTAACGATGTAGCGGGTGACGGTACAACCACAGCAACAATTCTTGCTCAGGCTATAATCAAAGAGGGATTAAAGAATGTGACGGCTGGAGCAAACCCCCTTCAAATAAGAAGAGGGATAGAGAAAGGACTAAGTAAGGTTACTGAATACATAAAAAACTTGAGTAAGGAAATAAAAGACGAAAAAGAAATTGCTCAAGTAGCTTCTATATCTGCCGATAATGAAGAAGTTGGAAACTTGATAGCAGAGATTATGACAAAAGTAGGAAAAGATGGAGTTATAACAGTAGAAGAATCTCAAACACTTGGCCTAACCAAGGAATATACGGAAGGCATGCAGTTTGACCAAGGATACGTTAGCCCTTATATGGCAACAGACAGCCAAACCCTGCAGGCAATATACGAAGACCCCTATATACTTATCACTGACAAAAAAATAAGCGCTATTAATGACATATTACCTCTTCTTGAGAAAATAGCTCAAAGCGGAAAAAAAGATATTGTAATTATAGCAGAGGATTTGGAAGGCGAAGCTTTGGCTACTTTGATAGTCAATAAAATAAGAGGAACCTTTAATGCTCTAGTAATAAAGGCTCCTGGATTCGGAGACAACAAAAAGGCAATCTTGGAAGATATCGCAATACTCACAGGTGCAAAAGTAATAAGCGAAGACCTGGGTATGAAAATGGAAAATACCGATGTTTCAACACTGGGTTCTGCTAGAAAAATAATTGCCGATAAAGACAAAACCATCATTGTTGAGGGAAAAGGAAATAAAGACCAGATCGAATCAAGAGTAGAGCAAATAAAATCGCAAGTTAATAAATCCACCTCTGATTATGATAAAGAAAAATTACAGGAAAGAGTGGCAAAAATATCAGGAGGTGTAGCAGTAATCAAGGTTGGAGCTGCCACAGAAATAGAATTGAAAGAGAAAAAGCACAGAATAGAAGATGCTCTTGCTGCTACCCGTGCTGCTGTAGAAGAAGGAATAATACCAGGAGGAGGAGTAGCGCTTTTAAGGTCAAGAAAAGCACTCTCAGAAATAGAATTAGAAGACGACCAAAAGATTGGCATTGATATACTAGATAGATCCTTGGAATACCCCATTCGCCAAATTGCAGAAAATGCAGGATTGGATGGTAGTGTTATTTTGGCCGATATATTGAAGAACAACGATCCGAACTTTGGTTATGATTTTGCTAAAGGAGAATATAAAGATTTAGTAGAAGCGGGTATTATAGACCCAACCA
>CAYRIM010000079.1:0-3737 GCA_964424445.1 uncultured Candidatus Saccharibacteria bacterium
ACTTTTAAAATAACTTATATTTTTTAGAAAATAAAAAAAATAATATGGTGATAAAAATAGCAAGAAAACGAACCAGAACAAGAAAAAAAACATATAAACAAACCGGAACAAGAAAAAGCATAAAAGCGGATCGGCAAAGAAAAGCAAAATTGCCTGGTTGGAGAATTTCAAAATCAGGCAGGAGATATTTTGAAAATAGAAAAAACAGAAGCGATAAAAAAGGTAAAAGAATTTAAAAACTAACCTTTTTTAAGAATTTTTTATAACATATCTTATTCTATATTTTGTTTTGTAAGAAATGTGAGTTATATTTTTAAAAAATATCTATAAATTTATAAAATTATCCAGAGTTTTGTCACAATTGGTAAAATTACCATATGTTATAAAACTACTTCTTTATATATAGGAGCGGTTTTAAAAAGTATGGTAATTAAGCCAATTTGGTCAAAACCCTTATAAAAAACAGAAAAATATATAAATAAGTATTACTTTTAAAAACATATAAATAAAAAATAAGGAGGTCTTGGAAAATGTTAAAGGTAAATGATGTGGTAAGGATGTTCTCGGTTTCGAGAATGACTGTTATTAAATGGATTAAAGCTGGAAAGTTAAAAGCTTTTAAGACTTCAAGTAATAAGGGGATATATTTGCTGAAAGAGAGTGATGTGAAAGAATTCTACGAGAACGGACTTGTAGGAGTGAATGATGATGAATGAGGAAGCTAAACAAATTACAGAATATAACGAGTACTATATAAATAAAAGAAAGGAATTTGAAGAAAAACTTAAGAGAGGTGATTTGCCAGCAATGACTTTAATTGGAGAATATGAGAAAAGAACAGGCAAGAAATTTATTGATATATCTGAATATGAGAGCAAAATAGATTTATCGAATATAGTTTATATTTATGGTGCGAGATTAGATTGGAATGGTAAGTTAACTTGTAACAGAATGGTAATAAATGATAAGGATGTTACAAAACCAAAAAAAGAAAATAAAGAGCCAGAGAAGAAGATTGTTCTTGTTTCTCGTTTTTCCCCGAAACTGTTTGCGGAGGATATCCTACAAAATAATTTGTTTATAAAAGATAAATATAAGAGATTTTGGCGTTATGTGGAAAACGAAGGTATTTGGCGTGAGGATGCTGAGGAATGGTTAAGAAGATATGTTCGTGATTTTATTCTTGAAGAGAATATTAATGCGTCATATTATGTTAACGAGATTGTAAGCTATATCAAAGATATTTCTTATGAACCTGATGAAGAAATGAAGCAAGATCCTGATTTAATACCTCTTAAAAATTGTGTTTATCGTATTTCTGACGGTTCTTTTTTACCTTTTAAACCTGAGATGAAAATAACAAATAAACTTCATATAAATTATAATCCTAATGCGACAGGTATTGAAGTTATTGATAAATTTTTCTCTGATGTTGTTGGTGAGAATAAAAAAAACATTTTGTATGATTTGTGTGCATATTCATTGTATCGTGGGTATCCTTATCAGAAGATGTTTTTCTTATATGGTTCAGGTGCGAATGGAAAAAGCACTTTTTTATTATTCTTGGAAAGATTTCTCGGAAAAGATAACGTATCAAGCGAGAGTATAGACTCTCTAACAACAAACAAATTCGCATTATCTTCTATATTTGGAAAGCTGGTGAATATCTCATCAGATATTAATTATGATATAATCGCAAACTCTAATATCCTTAAGATGTTAACTGGAGGCGATTCTTTGATGTGTGAAAGGAAGTACATGCCTTCTTTTCCTTTTTTTAATTATGCAAAATTGATCTTCAGTGCTAATCAATTGCCCAGAACAGTCGATAATACTTCTGCTTTTTTCAGGCGTTTATATTTGATTGAATTCCCTTACGAATTTAAAAAGGAGAATAGAGATGCTTTTATTCTCACTAGACTCTGTGAAGAGGAAGTTTTAGAGTTTTTTTTATTAGTTTCTTTGAACCGATTAAGAGAAATGAAATCAAGAGGGTGGGTTTTTGAGAACGAAGAACCTGAAGAAGTTATAAAAAATAAATACTTAAGATTATCTAATCCAATAATGGAATTTATCGAGGAGAATTGTGAGATTGATGTTTCAGGTTGGGTTGGCGAACAGACTTTTTATAACAAGTATTCTGAATGGGCGAAAGAGAAAAAAAGGAATATTTTGAACCCTAAAGAGATAAAAAAACTGCTGAATGAGATGGGTATCCAAAAAGAGAGAAAATATTCAGAAGGTAATCGTTATCCTGCTTTTATTGGTATACGTTGGCGTGATGTAGACAAGGATGTTACAAATGTTAATTTTGAAGAAGATAGAAACCGTCTCATAGCTATATTAAAAATTGTTGGTGAGATCACAAAAGAGCAAATTGAGGGTCAGCAAATTCCTTTTTCAGTTGTTGAAAGGTTGAAGAAAGAAGGAATTATATATGAACGAAGACCTGGTATTTTGGCTTTGGTTAAGGAAGAAAGGGTAGAAGATTTAAGTGATTTCAATGACGATTTATAAATAAATATGTATAAAAAACGAAACATTTATATATAAGTATATCTTATAAATATATAAAATGAACAAAAATCAAAATATAAGCGAGGTGACCTATATGGTTGATACAAAAACATACTATGACGAAAATAATAGAATTGATTTGAGGAAAATTGAAACATTGGAAGATGTGTATTTTGCTTCTGAAGAAGCTCTAGAAAAGTATGGAGAGCATTTTTTCTACCAGCTTCCAGATTGTATACGAGAAATAATTGACAAAAAAATCCCTGAAACATTCGCAAAAATTAAAGAACAGAAAAAAATTTCAGAAAATAAAATCTTCGTTGTGCTTGAATGGGTCAAATATAACGAAGAAGATAAATCAATATTTGAAATAACAAAACAAGAAAGAGAAATCGAAAGCGATTTTGCAAAAAAAGAAAAAGGAACTATATATGAAGTTTTGAAATTGAAAGAGCATGAAATAAATGATTAAATATTGGGGTGACCAAGAATGGCAAGATATGTAGTCAAATGTGAAGAATGTGGAAACGAATTCAAAGTAGAACTTTTTGGGAAGAATAAGACAAGAGAATGGCTTCTTCAGAGGAACTATTGGATTTGTGAATCGTGCAAAGCTGACAACAAAATAATACAGGATTTCGGAGAAGAAAAAGGAAAGAAAATAATAGCAATTCTAAGAAAACTATTAAAAGGCATTGATTATGAATATGCAACATATTCTGTTTGGACAAAAAAAGGGTATCGAGTATATTTCAACGACTACAAAGGAAGACGGATTTTTATGTTTGATATTCAAAACAATATATATATGGGTGCAAAAAATGAAGAAAGATATAAACAAATTGAGGAAATCTGGAAAATTGCAGAAAAATAAAATATTGCAGAAAAATAAAATAAAATATTTCAATAGATGGCTTGTTGAAGGCACAGAAGAATATGATTTGTTCATGAATGGAAATTTATGAGGTATTAAGTGTAAAATATGTGGAGGAAAATATGTCCAAAAGGACACAAGGAAGTGGATTTTGTAGATTTTGATGGGAGGAAATATATTTTTTGTTATATTTGTAATAAAAAATATTTTGAGGAAGATTATAATGCTGATTAATTATTGAGGTGGTTAAAACGGAAGATGAGGTTAAGATTGTAAATAGAATATCTAATTTGTTTGGAAAACCTAATTTTGGAAGTAAACCAAAAGGAATAAGGAAATTAAAACA
>CAYRIM010000080.1:0-3726 GCA_964424445.1 uncultured Candidatus Saccharibacteria bacterium
TTCAAGCAAGTTATAGTAAAAGTATCAAACAGCCCAGTAGACAATCTTTTCCCCTTTATAGAAGATTACGGAACTGGAGTAGATATAAACTGGATCATAAATCTAGAAAGAAGAGATTTGGTAAACATTACTACTAAGCATCTGCACCCCACGATAAAAGATGTTTCTTTTTCCCCTACCGGTGAAAAGATTTTTTATTTTTTCAAAAATGACGCAGAAAGAACTCTAGCTATGGCTAATAATGACGGTTCAGATTTCGAGAGAATAGTACAACTAAAGAATTTAGAATTTGATCCAGATGTGGTCTGGTCTCCAGATGGAGATAAAATAGCTATCTATATATCAGACGGCCAAAGAGAATCAGGAGAAGAAAGCTACGATCTCTATATTTATAGTATCTCCAAAAGAGAAATTACAAAAATTACTGACGATGGCCTTTCTTATGAGGCCCTCTTTTCTCCAAGTGGAGAAAAAATACTCTATAAATCCGGGGGGAATATCTGGGCTTATGATTTTGCCCAAGGAGAAGGAAGCAATATAAACCTAGAAGTAGAGACAAGCACAGAAAACTGTATATGGCTAGATGACCAAAACATAATAACGAGCAACAAGGAGGGGCTTTGGCAGATCATGATAGGCGGAGAAAGAAAAATGCTCGATTATAAGAAAGATACCCTGCCGAACAATATAAAATCAATAAAACTTGGTGTGAATGAAGTGTTTTTGATCAGTGATTCCGGAATATACCAAATAACATTCAAATAAAAAATGTCTAATGGTACTAAAGCATTTATGGCTGCAAGTGCCGCAGTTGCCGCTAGCACTCTGCAGATTGTTATAATAATTATATTGCTTTTTATAGTAATATTTGTTCCTCTTTTTACCCTAGCTGGCCTGGGATCTGCTGTTGCAAATTATATAGAGGGGCCCTTTATTTGCATCGCTGCAGAAATATCCAAATTCGTCGGCGCCGAATCAGTAGCCGAAGGATTGGAATCACTCTGCAAGACACAATCTAGAGAATCAGATACAGCGGGTGGTACTTATGCAGGATACGGAAACACCACTCCCTATCAAATGCAAAAAGGATACACCGTAAAAAGCGATTGTTCTAATCTTAGTAATGTGCCTTCAGAATTTATTGCCTGGATTCAGGAGGCAGCTGATAAATATCTAGATGGCGACCAAGCAAAACTAGCGGCAGTAATAGAGAAAGAGTCTAGCTGGCAGACAGACGCAATATCCGACACAGGAGCTGTAGGACTTGGTCAGTTCATCGCATCAACAGCTTTGGATAGAAAAGAGTTTGGGAATAATATTTTCAGACCAGAAGATCGTAACGGACCGCTTCTTAAGGGAACAAAAAAAACATATACCTTAACCCCAGAAGACAAGAATACTTTTAGACAAAAACACCCAGAAGACGAAAGACTCAATGCTCGTAAATCAATAATGGCGACAGCAGAATATTTAGCTTATTGCCTAGGCGCTAGAAACGGTGATTTTCACAAGGCTTATGCAGAAAAATACAATGGAGAGTCAGGGGACAGAAAATACGAAAATGCTGATAGGGTAATCGGCGCATACAACAATCTGATTAACAGCGAACAATGCACAACAGAAAAAGTACCCATAGGAGGACCATATGAAGTGGGCTGCAACTATGTCCCATTAATAAAACAAAACGATCCAGAATGGAAAGGATATAGTTATGCGGGATGCGGAACTATCGGAAGCGCAGGATGCGGAATAACATCAATATCAATGGTCTTGAATTACTATGGAGAATATGTAAACCCAACGATGCTCACTCTAAATGAGTATAGGGCATGCGGAGAAGGATGTACCAACTGCCAAGGAACAAACTTTTTTGCTTTCGAAGATACCGCTGAAAAATATGGGTTGGAACATAGGTACACCGAAAATTTCAATGAAGCAAGAAGATATCTAGAAAAAGGAATACCAGTTATTGCTTCAATGGGTTCCGAAGAAAAAATAGAGGGTTGTGATTTTCCTTTTACGGAAAATAGTGGTCACTTTATTGTTCTCACTTGTGATCAAGGAGACCAGATGGCTGTTAACGATCCTGCCGGATATAATACCACCCTTGCTCCAACCCAAGAAGTAGATGACTGCAGTAAATGCTTTCATATATTGTGGGATGAAGAAAAAACTCCAGCTTAAATAATTTCTATTAAATAAACTATAAATATGCCTATAGAATTCGCTCCTGAGGAAGAACTAGAAGAAGCCTTAAGTGGGGAAGAACAACCAGAAATACCAGAAGAACAAGTCCAAGAAAGTCTTGGCACTAAGGGTTTCGAACAGCTAAAAGAAAAAGGCAGAGAAAAAATAAGAGAAGGAAAGGAAAGACTAAAGGAAAAGGTAAAAGAAAAGATCACCAAAAAGCCTTCTCCTGAAAAACCAGATATTCCTAGCGGAACAAAAATAGGAAAACCCATAAAAGATATAAGCGAGAAAGTAGAAAAGACAAAAGAAACCGCGAAAAAAGCTAAGAAAGTAGCAAAAACTGCAAAGAGAGCCAAGCAAGCCGTCAAGGCAATAAAGACAGCAGTCAAAGCTGTAAAAATAGTCGCCAGCGCAAAGTTATGGCTTATTATTTTGGCACTTGTTGTTGTGGTGGTTGTGGTAATCATATTGATCATAATGATTTTTGGAATTATAGATGCTATAAAAAATCGTGGGTCGGCAGGAAGATCAGAACCCCAACTACTCCAAGAAGATAACCCTGAACATCAAGCTGATAAAGCAACTGTACTGGCGCTTTCCGGAGACCCCAATGCTGCCGGAACTCTTTCTACAGTAAAAGGAAAATCAATAATAGAGGCTATAAATGAATTAAAAGAATTTAATGAAAACAAAACAGAAGAAGAGATAATAAATCAAAAAATAGAAGAGTTAGAAATAAATGCTATAGCACTAGCAACGGTTGCCAATGCTACCTCAGGAATAAGGACATTGGAGATGCTGTCTGGGATAATGATGGAACTAAAAAAGAACTTTATGAATTATAATGTGGACGCAAATGGTAATATAACGTTTCAATCATATAAAGATCCCGAATACCAATCCTTTGTTGAAGAAATAGAAAGACTAATGCTTGAAGCTGAAAATTCCCTAGAAAATATTATTAATCCTAGACTAATAATATCCGCTAAAGACCAGTATTACATAAGAACCAACCAGGTAGATAGAAGAATCGTAAAGGCCCTTATATATCTAGCAACCATCCCTCCAAACGCTCAAGGAGGGCAAGGACATTGGAAACTCAAAGTACAAAGAATAAAGAGAGAGTATGACTCAGAAGGAAGAAAGTTCACAAAGGAATGGGAGGGATATGCGAGCGAGGGAGAAAGACCCGTCAGCGCCCACTTCTATGGTGAGGCCATGGATATATCAGGAATAAATCAAATAAGAAGGTCTCTTTATAAAAAAGGAATCTTAAAATCAAAAAGAATAATGATGCCCCCTGTAGACGTTATGGTAGTCCGCCAGTCTTACGCTCAAGGAAAAGGCTATGGAGCATCCACCAGTAGCACGGGAGAGACTTTTGCTCAGCTTTTTGAAGAAGGAGCAATGGATAAAATGCTAGCTGAATTAAGCAATGAAATGGACTATGACTTGACGAATGCGAGCATTGGTAGCGGAAGTATGAGCGAGATTGCAAAAGGAGTAGGAACAGAGATACTATCTCAAGAACTCATG
>CAYRIM010000081.1:0-3672 GCA_964424445.1 uncultured Candidatus Saccharibacteria bacterium
TCTGGTCATCAATTCTAGATGTCTTGAAATCAATAATTCCTGTTCCTCCACCCTCAGTCTTTTCCATAGCATCAATCCTTCCCTCTATTATATTATTATCTATTTCAAACTTAAAACTTTTTTCAACTTCGACAACATCAATTCTATCGGCATATTCTCCATGAAATCTTTTTATAAGATTTATCCCTTCTTCATATCTCTGCTTTTCGTGTTCTGCCGAAATAAATCCCTCGCTACTCCAATTCTCCTTATATATAGCAAACATCTCATCAACTGATAATTTCTTACCAGATTTATAATATTCTTCAATCACCTTATGAATAGCTCTACCAAATATGATCTGAGGATTAGCCATTAGTTTTATGGGAGTTATGTGTATAAATTTATACTTACGTGGACAAGTGATGTAATCATCTACTTCTGCGCGGGAAAGGCGAAGCTTTTCTTCTTTTAGTTTTAATCTTGTTGAATAAAGTGGCTTTTCCTTAATAGAAAAATGCTCTATCCGCTCTAGTTCTGTTTGTTTAGAATATTCTGGTTTTAGATTTTCCTGCCCTAAAGCCTCTACCACAAAACGACTAACCTTTACTGATTTCTTTCCTCCATAATCGCGACCAAAAGTGAGATATAGCTTCTCTTCAGCTCTCGTCATACCAACATAAAAAAGCCTTCTCTCTTCTTGAAGATGTAATAATTTTGAGTCTTCCTCGATTGCCTTTTTCTTGAATAATCCTTCTGGAATTTTAAATTTTTCTGTCATATTTCTAGTAGGAAAGCGACGATCAGAGAGTCCAACTAAAAAAACATACTTAAACTCCAGCCCCTTTGCGCCATGAACAGTCGATATCTTTACAGCATCATATGTCGGATCATCCATCTCGTCCGTCGAGTCCTCCCCTATCTCCAGTAGTAGATTGAGATATTCCACAAACTTTTGTACGCCAATATCTAGATTTGCTTCCTGAAAACCCAATATTCGATCAAAAAAATGTGATATGGAAACTATTTTTTCTCCAGAAAGAATATCCCCCCTCTTCTCATCCGTAGCAAGCTTCCGCAAGTAGCCACTATCGGAAATAAATTTATACAGCACCTCACCAGCACTTGCTGTAATACTTTCACGCCTGATCGACTCTATTAAATCCAGAATACCTTGAATTTTCTTGGCATTTTCTAATCCTAGGTCTCCTTCCTTTTGATCTTCTTTCTCATCGCGCAGATACCGCTCTAGAAGAATATTTTTCGAGCGAACCTTATGAAGCACTATACTGAGCTTATCAAAATCTACACCTACAAATTCTCCAACCAAGAGACTGAAAAGAGCATGATTGTCGTTAGGATTTGCTAGTATTGAAAAGAAAGCTATTACATTCTTGATCACAGACTTGCGAAAAAGCCCCTCGCTTCCAGAAAAAAGATATGGAATCTTTTTCCTAGCCAGAGAATTAGTAAAGGGTAGCGCTTGATTATTTGACCGAACTAGAATTGCAAAATCTGACCATTTGATATTTTTAGCTTCCCTTACCTTCTTTATCTCTTCCGCGATAGCAGATGCTTCTTCTGTAGCATTTTCGAAGAAGAGAAGCTCTGGTTTCTTTCCTATATTAGTATTGGACTTCAATTTCTTATCAATCCCATACTTTACCTCCAAACGATCTGGATCGTTATATCTTATTAGCTGATAACTACTGTCTAGGATTGCCTGAGTATTACGATAATTCTGAGTTAGAACAATTTGCCTTACATCTTTCCAGCTCTCTTTAAATTCAAGAATATTTGAAATATCTGCTCCACGAAACTTATATATAGATTGATCATCATCCCCCACTACTGTAATGGTGGGCGTATTATCCCCAATAGTTATAATTTTTAATAGCTCATTCTGCGCATGATTTGTATCCTGAAATTCATCAACTAATATATATTTGTACTGCTTACGAAACCTTTCTAAGACTTGTTTTTTTTCCCTTAAAGCTTTAATAAAATTATAAATCAAATCTCCAAAATCCATCCTATCAGACATTGCCACAAGCTCTTGATATATTTTATATGCATGAGCTAGTTCTGCTTGTTCTTCTGCATACTCTTTCTCGATTTTGGAATCAGCTTTCTTCTCAATTACTTGAACAAATTCAAGATACTGGTCTGGACTAATAAGTTCATCTTTGAGACGAGAAAAATAATGGATCATATCACGAATAAAATAAGTCGGGTCTGAAAGAGGACGAAATACCTTTAGATCAAAGTCAAATATTCTATCGCGAATAAATAATATCTGCTGAGGCTCAGTCAGAATCTTGAAATTCGTAGAATAGCCTAAAGAATAGGCATTCTCACGCAAGAATTCTTCTGCCAGAGAATGGAAATTGCAAGTTTTTACGTCGTTGTAGCCATAGGGAAGGACAACATCTAGCCTCTCCTCCATTTCCTGAGCTGCTTTTTTGGTAAAAGTAATTGCTAATATTTCTGAAGGTTTTGCTAATTTCTGAGAAATAAGATAGGCAATCTTATTTATTATTACTTTTGTTTTTCCAGTCCCCGCTCCAGCAACTACAAGAAGTGGGCCGTCATTATAAGTAACAGCCTCTTTTTGCTGAGGATTTAATCCCTCTAATATTTCGTCTGTTTGCAAAGCTTTCTCCTTCCTGTTCAAAGTATAACCGAAAAAATTATTAATTATTTAGTAAAACAAATCTTTTTCCTTGACCCCTCCCTCGTATTTTCAAGAGGATGAGAAGCCCTGGTAAAGAAAAGTTACTTTTTATTATATACGATTTTTGCAAACAAAAAACCCCGCATGTGCGGGGCCCTGGATTATTTTTGATTGTTTACTATACTGCTCTGAAAAGTGCGAGAAAAACACCTAATCCTATTATTATCAGCACTAATCCTACCGGATCGAGCTCGAAGAATAATTTATCTTCTTTTTCCAAGACGTCTTCCTCCTTTTCTATTTGTTATTTATTTAGACTTAGCAAAAAAGTAAAAATTTGCAACATATATTTACTGTTAATTCATATTATGATAACAATATCATAAAAATGTTGTTTTGTCAAGTATTTTTTATTTTTTATTTGTTATTTAGCTAAATGTCAAATCACAAAAGGACTTATCGCTAAGTCCTTCACTCCCCTATTTAGACATTACTCTATTACCTAAATTATTTTACAATTTTTATTTTCTCAACATCCATAATCATGCTATCTCCCTCTATGGTCATTCTTAGCTCCCCTTCGATCTCGACATTCTTGCCAACATATTTATCTAGATTAATATTATGCGTAGATTCAAGTAAAATTAGTATTACTCCGTCTACTTCCAGATAATGTGTTCCCTCCATATAAATGCTCGCTTCTAGCCTTCGTATAATACCCTCTATGCTCTCTTCTCTTTCTTCTGTTTCTTCCCCACCAGTCAAGACCTCAGTTTCTATTGCCTTCTGCCTCTCCCCTATATCACTTCTTATATTTCCTCCCTCTTCTACTTTGGGACCGAAGATAAAAGCGGAAAAAGACAAAAATATGGAAATAACCAACCTGACCGGAAACGTATCAATCCGCAACGGCGAACCGATGGTGCACGCCCACATAACCGTCTTTGATTCACAGGGCCACTCTTATGGCGGCCATTTGGCAGCCGGCACTGTTGTTTTTGCCTGCGAGTTCATTATGC
>CAYRIM010000082.1:0-3583 GCA_964424445.1 uncultured Candidatus Saccharibacteria bacterium
CTACATTGATTAGATCATTTACCTTTTTCACAATATCATCGCCAGTTAATTCCTGACCAAGAGCCACAGCTACAAATAAGCACATAGTTAGAAATACCTTTACACAACTCATTTTTGCCTCCTTTGATAGAATTTTATAAAAACTTTTGGCATTTTCCCTCATTTTAAAAATCAATTCACCATATTTTTGGCAATAGCCTATATTTTACTTTTCTTATGTACTCCGTGTAACCTTCTAATTCTTCTTGTAAAGTTTTATCTTCAAAGTATGTTCTTATAATTATTAAAATTACACAAATCATAGCTGGTATTATGCCCCAGAACGAATCCAAAACAGAAGGTGTAGCTATTATATAAATTATTCCTCCCCAATAACCAGGATGTCTTATTAGACGATAAGGACCTGCTGTACATACTGTATGTCCTCTTTCTTTTTGTATACGAACGACTGTAGAAAAATATTTATTTACACTCTTTGCCCAAAGAAAGATTGATTGACCTAATATATAGAGAAATACGGCTATTATATTTACTTCAAGAGAAACTACTGGCTTCCAGTTGAAGCGACTACCATCCAGGACAGATAATATAAACATAATATAGAATATTGGTGTAGAAATTATAAAATAAATCTTATCCCATCTTTTCATACCTTTTTTGGGCTTTAATCTTTCCGATATTAATTCATCGGGCAATAGGAAGAGTGATAGAATAATAAAAATCAAATTCAATCCATTATATACCCATCCTTGCCAGTAATCAAGGCGACCTGCTAAAAGGAAAGTAATAACAAAGAATAGTATTATGACTAAGATTGATCTAAAAATTATTCTTCCATTTATCATACAAAAGCCTCAATCAAAAATTCATTTAGAATATATTTTTTAACAAAACCAGAAAAATCACCCTTTAGTGTGAATTTAAAAATTAAGTTCTTTTAACCTGTTTATCGCTTCAAATCTTGAGTGCACATCGAGCTTTGAGAATATGTTTTTTACATGGGTTTTGACTGTGTTTAGAGAAATGTGCAATTGGCTTGATATTCTTTTGTTGGAATAACCTTTTTGCAGAAGACTAATAATTTCTTTTTCCCTTTTTGTGAAATTTAAAATATCATCGCGTGAGTTTTTTCTGTAGTTATCCAGCCATATTAGTTTTTTGATAAATTCCTTATGCTCACTTTCAGGATTGCATTTTTCGTATATAGAAATTAGTTCCATGAACGGTTGACCAAATTCTATTAGAGTCAATAGTATTCCGTTTTTCTGGGAAAATCTTAAGATATCTTCAAGTTTTTCTAAAGCTTTACTGATATTATCTCTTCTTAAATCTATAATGCATGATAGTTGGTCAGCATTTACTTTAAAATAGTATAATTCTTTTTTTGAAATTGAATCATATATTTTGTTCAACAGTGTCTCTGCATTCTCATAATCTCCGTTTTCTACGTACCATCTTGCCAACAATACATTTTCCCATGTATTAATAAAAGCTACCTCCGATTTACCGGATTCGTTAACCAGTTTCCTGGCTACGTTTTCAATTTCATTTCTATCTCCTTTCTGGAAAAGATATGTTAGATGAAAAATTCTAACAATCCTATCATCGAGATCCATTAAGTCAAATTTATCTGCTAGTACATAGGCTTTTCTTATATATTCATCTGCCAGATTATATTTACAAAGGTAAGAATAAAACCTAACATAATTAAGAAATCCCAGGAGAAACCAGAGTTTTCCAATTCTTTTAATATGGCTAAATCCCTGTCTATTGTACTTTTTAAAGTTTTCTAAATCACCCCTTTCAAGGTACAGACCCGCAAGCCCAAAGAGCGCGTCCGAAACAGCTGGACTATACTTTTTTGAAGGCATTAAACCTATCTTTAATGCCTTTTTGTATCTCTCCTCCGCTTCGGGAAAATTTCCTTTCATAAGACTCAAATCGGCAAGGGTACTCTGTGATAGGATAGCAATAAATCTGTTTCCTGACATTAATGCATATTTCCGAGCTCTCTCAAGATGGCTCTCAGCTTTTTTAAAATTTCCTCTTAAAAAGTTATCAAACCCTGTTATTGATTTTATAAGACCTTTTAGAAAAAGGCTTATCTGACCTGATTTTTCATCAACAATATTAGCATATTTTATGCTTTCTTTATAGTTTTCAGCGTAAAGATAAATGAGAGACAAAACTGCTAAATATTCATTTTCAATAGTCTTGAAAGCGGGTAGTGATTTTACTTTTTCAAGATTATCTATTATATCCTCCTTCGATTCACCCATGTATAATGATAGTATTGCCCTGTAAAGATATATTATTGGTTGTTTTTTCAGCGTGTCGCTATCTATTTTAATAACTAAATTTCTGAGACATTGGATATCTCCAGTAGATATTATGCGGTCAAAATTTTTTATCAAAAATTCAGATATTTTTTCACTGTCTTCTGTTAGCCCTATATGCTCTGCTGATCTTGAATAATCTCCTCGTTTTAAGAACCAGTCAGATGATCCCATTAGCAATTTTTGATACTCTTTGAAATTATTTTTTTTGACTTTATTCCTTAGAAAATTTGAAAATAATTTATGTAGCCTGTACTTTTCAGGTTCGAGTTGGAATAAAAATAATTCCTTAGATAAGAGTTTTGTTATTATTGAGTTAAATTCATCACTCGGGAATAGTAACGCAAGGTCCTTTAATTCCAGCTCTTCATAAAAAGCAAATTTTAATAGAAAAGTTTTTTCTTTGTCTGATAATTTATCAAAGATTTTTTCTTCAAAGTATTCTTCTACGTATGGGTAGCTTCTGATTACATTTGTTGATGATAATTTTAAGTTTCTATCCCTTAAGTATTTCCCGATTAATAGTATCCCCGTAATCCAGCCGTCAGTCTCTCTTTGGATAATTTTTGCCTGTTTTTTATTGATTTTAATATTTAGTGTGTAATTAAAAAGACTGACTATCTCTTTCCAGTTGAAAGTAAAATCAGTATAAGTAATTTCAAGAACGTCGGACTTTAACCTTAAATCTGATTTTTGTATCTCAGGTATGCCTGTGGATATTATGATAAAATGTATCTTTCTCGAAGATTTTTCAATCACTTGTGAGAGAAATTTAATTTCATCCTTACTTCTTATATTGTGATAGTTATCAATTACAATAAAAAAATCTTCCTCAATTAACTCTTCGTTAGATAGCATCTTTACAATATTATTTGATAATTTCTTACTGGAATTATCTTTTATTCTCTCAGCAACTTGCAAAAATAAATCTTTTAGTGAATTATCGTCCTTATCCACATCAAGCCATATTATGTTCGCATTATTTAAGCGTGAGGCCCATAATTTCACGTAGGTCGTTTTGCCATAGCCTGGGGGAGTATGAATTAGTGTTAGCCTATTTTTAGGAATTTGTGAAAACTTCTCTGCAAGTTTCTTTGCGCAGACGATTTTATCCTGTATAATTTCTTCGTTCATTGATTGAATTTAATTCTTCTTCCTCTTACTCAAAATTTTTAATGCAGGTGCAAAGAAGAACAAAGTAGTCAAAAAGCAAGCTCCTACTCCTATTGCCATTGCGCCTCCAAGAC
>CAYRIM010000083.1:0-3562 GCA_964424445.1 uncultured Candidatus Saccharibacteria bacterium
ACCATCACCATCACCATCACCATCACCATCACCATCACCATCACCATCACCATCTTCTTCTTTACCTGCAGAATTCATCAGGGCTTCCTTGAAAGATACTGCTTTCCTATCAACTGCTAGAGACATCTGGAAATCGATAAAAGACTTTACTTTAAAAAGGAGATCGTCGATGAAAAAATCCTCTTCCTCTGCCTCGAGAAACATACTTTCATCGACAAACATGCTGTTTTCTAGAAGAACCTTACCGGTAGTCTTGAATTTTTTCTGCAGCATTGCTCGCAAGATTTCTGGATTTTTAATCGGATAAAGCTTTCCGTATTTTCTTGCATTTGAAAAAAGGACCTCCTGGTCTATCGTACACAAATTAAAGCCCGGTGCGTTCTTCTCCGTCAAAGGCATTCTTCTTCCTACTAAAGTGGGATTTAC
This sequence comes from uncultured Candidatus Saccharibacteria bacterium, assembly GCA_964424445.1. Lineage (GTDB taxonomy): Bacteria > Patescibacteriota > JACPGU01 > JACPGU01 > JACPGU01 > CAYRIM01. The sequence goes on from CAYRIM010000083.1 coordinate 427, forward strand.
GGAGTAAACAACGTATCCATTACGCTCACCGCTTTTGAATCCGACTATGGTAGGCCTGTTGCTGCTAACACAGTAAAAACTTAATCCAATCTGATCGAAACGAAGAGGTCTCCTGAAGATTGTAGACGTTGCATCTGTATCTAACAATGGAATGAGACGTTTTCCGGACTTGGTCGATTTCTTACTAGTCTTCTTTTTAAAATATTCTGTTTCAGTTCGTGCATTTCGCATATCTACCATTCTTTTATCAATTTCTCTCAGATGATTTTTTAATGCCAAAGAGAGGTCTTTGTTGAAATGGGCAACAAAGTGACGCAGGAACTTTCTCGGGGGAATGTCTCGTTTCTTATAAAAAGCGGCTCCCAGAAGCAAAGCATCTCTGAAATCTCTGAGAGGATCAGTAGACTGAGAGAGTCGCAGGATCCTTCCAGCAACTATAGAATAGTGTTTCTGAAATTCGACGTCGGTATTTTCTTTAACAAGCCTATCCAAAGAAGATGCACAAAACCTCACATCACGCCGGCGAAGACGGAATTGTCTCGAGATTAGATCGAGAAATACAGAAAGTTCTGAGAGGTCACGCTTGAGAATCAGTGAAAAAGCAGCAACAGCAAAGGAAAAGTGTACGCCTTTGGTAAAAATACCGTCTCTAGCAAGGATCCAAAGTTTAGACATCTCATTGAGACTTTCGTCAAATACCAAAAGTCTGAACATGTGTCTGATACTCGCTATGTTTGACTGTGGATGCACAAACTTGAAGACGGCTCTTTCGTACTGATAGAATTTTTTGCTCATCCCAAAGGTTTTAATTAATGAATCTACGAAAGGTTTTACTGAGGGTACAGCCATATAATCGTAGACCGAATGAATCTCTTTCCAGTATGGTAGTACAAAATCAACGTTAGGGATTTGTCCTTTCATTTTCAGCTCCTTTCTTTATTTATTTACTAGGAAAAATACTATAACACAAATAAAAAAAAAGCAAGAATGTTCGTTATTAGACTTCACCTTAAAGGAGTCCTTAAAAAACAGAAAGGAGTTTTTGCTTTGTACGGTAAAAATAAAGAAAATTTGGGGGTGGTCTCAGATCCTTGAAAGCGGTATTAATGCCATACTATATATTGTAATTATTATTCGACCGAAGCGGTCGAAAAATAAAAAAAAAAATCTAACGTTCACCCCGCGGGGCGCGGCCGATTTTGAAAAAATAAGAGTAACGTAACTAATTGATATTAAAGAATTCTAGTGTATAATAAAAGCTTTAAATTTTTCAAAACCCTTTCTTCCTACCTAGTTAATAACACAGACTCCTGCTTGGTTGTAAAAGAGGTTAAGCTTTTTTCCTTTCTGTGTTACGAAATCTCCTTTCTTTGTTTTAGGGGGCCTTGTCAAAAAAATTTTTTTTTTTTCACAATAGATTTTTGAAAATCGGATCCCGACTTCTTGCTTTTTAGAAACCTTTTCTTGAGTGACAGATTAAAGAAGAACTTTTTTCCTGCTTTATTATTTTTTTAATTTTCCTATTCTAGTTTAATATTTTTACAGACAAAGTAGGAATTTTTCTTTTGGAAGAATTTTATAGGTGAAAAATCTATCGGAGCTCGATAGGAAACCCCTTGTTTGTGACTTCCCTAAAGCGATGACGTGTTTTTAAATTTATTATTTTATTCGACCTGTTCTTATTTTTACATTTTTTTCGCTTCAGAAATGGCGAAAAAATGTTTAGTGATTTTAATAAATTAACAGGTTTTTCCACAGAAAGATAATGCCTTAATTTCAAAAATTCATTATTTTTCACGTTTTGAAAATCGTTTGACCTGCTGCGTCAAAAAAAAATCTCTTTATTTTTATAACCCGTGACACGATTTTCCTCTTGTGGTTTTCTTTGACATTTTGTCAACGAAAAAATCCTTATTTTTCAAAGAACTTACATTTTACTACATTGTGGTTTTATAGGTCTTAAAATCTTGCAAATAAAACTATTTTTGCTCTTATCGGCGATCTTCCTAAAATTTTGACACGATGTGTCAAAAAAATCGATGTCAAATTAATGGTATTTAATTCCTCTCTTGTCAGTTAGTATAACAATAACTCTTTTAAAATAACTAACAGGCTCTCCTGGTTACTAGTGAAGACTGAAGAAGGAATTTCCTATTTCGGCGCTTTACTTTTAAAATAAACATTTTTTAGTTATCTTATTTTTTCGGCATTCCGACCGGTCGGTTTTTTTTAATGAGACTCGTCAAAATAATAACCGTTCCTATCGTCGGAAAAATAGATTTTAGGGCTTTTATTTTACGCGAAAGGGCAGGTCCTCCCTTGAACAACTTTTGCGCCACTGCATAGATCCCAAGATTTTTCTCTGGGCCGATGAGGTTGGCCTTCAGAGCCGCTAGAATTAGTTTTGAGGCCACTGCTGTGCTTCCCAGGACAACGAGACTGCGTTTGGCCATGATTGCCTCCTAGATAAAAAAATGGGGCGAGAGAGCCATTTTGCCTTTATTGGATCTCTCGCCACCTTTTTTGCTTTACTTGGTTAGCCTTCTCTTTTTACTGACTCTGAGCTCTGTGGCTCTCTTTATATCATTGAGCACAACTTTTACTTTTTTCGGTAGACCTCTATGAGAGAGGTAAGCAAAGGTAATCACTTCGAAACTCTCGAGGTTGGTGTCCTTTTGTTTCTCAGGCAACAGAACATGGAGATGATTGGAAATGACAGCCAGTCCCCTGAAGATTGTGAGATTCTTGTTTGCCAAAAGCAACATTTCGTTATTTTTTAAATCGTACTTAGTTTTCAACTTCTTCAGTATGGGTGACCTTGGGCTGATATACCGGAGATCAACCTTGGTCTCGAGTGCCACGATTTTCAACTCAAGATTCCTCCACGATAGAGTTTATTATTTGTTTAACTTTGTTGGCGGTTGTCCTGATTGTGATGAGATTGTTGTCTAAGTCTATGGTTATTGTTGCCATTCTCTTGTTTGGATATTGTTTCTTCTTCTGCTTGACTTTGTAGTAGTGGTACGTCGATTTCGAGATGGCTGATTCTCCGAACTTTTTTACCATTTCGTCGTAGGCATCGGATAATCTGATACCTTCTTCTCGCAGTTTGTCGATAAACTCCATCTGTTCAATG
>CAYRIM010000084.1:0-3534 GCA_964424445.1 uncultured Candidatus Saccharibacteria bacterium
AAAAGATATAGAACAGAAAATAAAGAAAGCCTTAAAGTTTAAAGGACCAAAATATATTCAGATTCTTACTCCTTGTGTATTGGGATGGGGGACGGATAGCAACCTGACTCCCAAAATAGCTAGACTTGCTGCTATGACTGGCCTTTATCCTGTTTTGGAAATAATAGAAGGAGAGATTACAAAAGCTTTAAAAACTCCTCCGAAACCGCCAAAAATAGATGAGTATTTAAAGCTTCAAAAGCGTTATAAGCATTTATTTAAAACGCCTCAGGGCAAAAAGGTTATAAAAGAATTACAAAATATTTGCAATCAAAATATTGCAACATATGGACTTTGTCCTACATGTGAAGAACATGAAATATTAACACATTACAAGGAAATTTCAAATAACAAATAACAAATTACAAATAAATTTCAAATTCCAATGACAAAAAAAGAAAAAATGTCATTAGATGTATTTTTTACCGGATTCTTATCATTGTTGTTGTCTATGTTATTTTTACTTTATTGGGTTTGGGCTAGTTTTATTTCTGGTAATTTTCTTCTAAAAGAAATAATTTTTGTTTTCCCTGTGTTTATATTGCTAATTTCTTCTATTGGTATTCTTTATATGAGAAAGTGGTCATTATGGTTGTATTCAATTTTTTTTATTTTATTTTCTACGAGTATTATTATCGAATCTTTTGTTATTGAAAAAGCATTTGAAGAGTTAAATTATTTTTTTATTGTTTTTTTACTAATTCCAATTGCATTTTTTGCTTTATTAGGGATAATTTTGTTTTATCATAAAAATAAATTTAAATAATCATGAGTAAAATCAAAAACATTAAGGCAAGAGAAATACTAGACAGTAGAGGTAACCCTACTGTGGAAGTTGATATTTTCTTAGAGGACGAGTCTACTAGCCGTGCCTCTGTGCCCTCTGGAGCATCCACAGGAATACATGAGGCGGTAGAGCTAAGGGATGGTGACAAAAAAAGATACGAAGGCAAGGGAGTTTTAAAAGCAGTCGATAATATAGAAAGAGAAATAAAAGATGCATTACTAGGAATGGAGGCTGATCAACAAAGAAAAATTGACGAGAAAATGATTAATCTAGACGGAACTTCGAATAAAGAAAGATTGGGCGCAAATGCTATTCTTGGAGTTTCTTTGGCAGTAGCAAAAACAGCTTCTATATCGGCAAAAATACCTCTTTACGAATATCTTAGACGCACTTTTAATCCGAATATGTCTGAATATATTATGCCTGTGCCTATGATGAATATTTTAAATGGTGGATTGCATGCTGATAGCAACTTGGATTTTCAAGAGTTTTTACTTTTTCCGGTAGGCGCGAAAAACTTCTCAGAAGCTGTAAGAATGGGAAGCGAGATATTTCATAGACTAGGAGATATCTTGAAAAAAAACCATCTATCTACTAATGTTGGCAATGAGGGAGGCTATGCTGCTGATTTTGCCAATCACGAACATGCTTTGAAACTAATATTGGAAGCAGTGGATAATGCGGGCTATAAGGGCGGTTCTGATGCTTATACTGGTTTTGATGTTGCTGCTAGTTCTTTTTATAAAGAAGGAAAATATAACCTGGCTTTAGAGAGTTCAAGCTTGAGCAGTGAACAAATGATTGATTATTTAGATTCTTTAATAAACAATTATCCTGTTTTGTCTATTGAGGACCCCCTTCAAGAAGATGATTGGAGTGGATGGGAGGCTTTTACAAAAAGATATAAAGACAAGATTCAAATAGTGGGCGATGATCTTTTTGTAACAAATGTAGAAAGAATTCAAAAGGGATTGGACATGGGGGTAGCAAATGCCGTTTTAATAAAGCCAAATCAAATAGGAAGCTTGTCTGAAACCGTAGATGCTATCCTTATGGGACAGAAAAAGGATTATGGAACCGTTGTCTCTCATAGGTCAGGAGAAACCGAAGATACTTTTATTGCTGATTTGGTCGTAGCTTTAAACTGCGGACAAATCAAAACGGGCTCCATGAGTAGATCGGAGAGGGTTGCTAAATATAATAGATTATTAGAAATAAACGAAGAACTAGGTAGTAAAGCAAAATACTTAGGAAAGGCTACCTATGATTTTCTAAAATAATAATATGATGTTAATAATGCTAAAATAATTTATTTTTTTATTGACAAAAAATGACTTATATATTATAGTGTTATAAACATTTAAAAATGTTTTTAGAATAAATTGTACCTTTAAAAGGAGGTGTTCTTTGTGGACATGATCTGCGATTCACATGATCGACACTGGGAAGTTTTTATTGAAATAAAGCCAATAGAGCATGAGGGAGGACAGATAATAAAGAAAACGACTCGTGTTCTTTTTATCTTAAAGAGTGCGTGTCAGGAAATTGACATGAGCTACAGTAGCGATATTGTCTCTTTTATATCAAAAAAGATAATTGATATAAAGTCTCCCTTGGTAATTATCGATATTAGTAGTATTGATAAAACAAATCTTAAAGATAAAAAGATGCTTTTTTGGGAGTTCCTTTCTTTTATTAGAATCAGAGCATCCCTGGAAAGAAAAAAGATCTTTCTAGTGAGCGGGAACGAGGAAAAACGAAACTGGATTAATAAACAGTTATGCAAACCAGATTTTCCTAGGGGGATTCATAATAACCGTAATTTTAATACAGATCTATCCGTTTATTGCATATCCCATCCCCAAGAAAATTTCGATGACCTTGTTTCCCTAGAAAGAGAGGTAAAAAACTGGCGAACCAAAATGCTTTCCGTGGAGGAGAGATTTCAAAGAGAAGAACTACCAAAAATAGAAGATCTTCCTGAGGAGGATCTAGATAAGAGAGATCTTCATCAGCTAGCTAAAAAGTTAGTCGCAGAAAGAAAAATTGCTTCATAAAATAACCCCGCTTTTCTCGACATAATCGAGATAAACAGCGGGGTTTTTCTTTCTCTTTTTTTATTATAGAAAAAACAAGAAGAGTATATTATAATAATCTTATTAGTTTATTTCATTCTTAATAAAATTTCTTATGAAAAGTCTACCTCAATCCATACAAAAGGCTATTGAAGAATTTTCTCATCTTCCCGGCATTGGTCCAAAATCAGCCCAAAGACTAGTTTTTTACTTACTTCGAGCCGAAAGAAAAAAGAGTGAAGACCTGGGAGATTCTATAATAAAACTAAAGGAAAACATAAATATCTGTCCAGAATGCCAAAACATTTCCGATAACGAGAAATGTAGTATTTGTAAAGATGTGAATCGAGATAGTTCTGTTATTTGTGTAGTTGAAGAGCCTCTCGATATACTGGCTTTAGAAAAATCAGGCTATCAAGGCAAATATCATGTTCTTCATGGAGCCATATCTCCCGTTGATGGTATTGGCCCTGATGAATTAAAAATTAAAGAACTCCTGGATAGAATACGAAGTAATAAAGAGACAAATGAGATAATCTTGGCCACTAATCCTACCACAGAAGGAGAGGCAACAGCTATGTATATTCAGAGATTGATCTCACCCTTGGGAATAAAAGTGACAAGAATAGCTAG
>CAYRIM010000085.1:0-3506 GCA_964424445.1 uncultured Candidatus Saccharibacteria bacterium
ATATCAAAAAAAAATATAAAACCAGTATTGCGGTTTTGCCGGGAGAAGACCGTCCGGGGCTTCTTTTTGATATTTTGAAAGAATTCAAGGATCATAGCATTAATCTAAATAAAATAGAATCCCGTCCCAGCAAAGAGAGATTGGGCGAATATATTTTTTATATAGATTTTGAAGGACACACAAAAGAAGAGAAGGTCGGAAAAGTTATAAATAGTTTGAAAAATATAAATGAAGTAGTAAGAATATTTGGAAGCTACGAAAAGAAGTACTAACTTTTTAGTTAACTGATTGCTTTATGAACGAAGAAAGTAAATTGTTTGCAAAAAGAGTTTTAGATATAGATGCATCAGGTGTGCGCAAAATGTTTGATATGGCAAAAACAATATCTGATCCTATTGATCTAACAGTGGGACAGCCGGATTTTTCTGTTCCAGAGGAAGTAAAAGAGGAAGCTATTAAGGCTATTCGTGATGACAAGAATAAATATACTTCTACTCAAGGCTTTGAAGAATTAAGAGTTAAAGTTAAAGAGAAGCTAGAGAAGAAGAATAATATAAAAGCAGATTTGAACCAAATTTTTATAACCTCTGCTGTATCGGGTGGGCTTACCCTTGCTTTTCTTTCTCTCTTTGAAGAGGGGGATGAGATTCTAATTACCGACCCTTATTTTGTCTCCTATAAACAAATCACTATTCTCAGTGGTGCAAAACCAGTTTTTGTAGATATCTATCCCGATTTCAAATTGGACATAAGAAAATTTGAAGAAAAAATTACAGAAAAAACAAAAGCAATAATTCTAAATTCTCCTTCCAATCCTACAGGAATAGTTTATAGCCAGAAAGATTTAGAGCCGATTATTAATCTAGCCAGAAAGCATAATTTGGTTTTGATTTCAGATGAAGTTTATGAAGATTTTATATATAATAATAAACATTTTAGTCCTGGATCTGTTTATGAAAAGACCATAACTCTAAATGGTTTTAGTAAATCTCACGCTATGACTGGGTGGAGAGTGGGGTATATTGTTGCTCCAAAAGAGATGGTAGAGCAGATGATGAAGATCCAGCAGTACGCATACGTTTGTGCTCCAACTCCATTCCAGTACGGGGCTCTAAAAGCACTAGATATTGATGTCGAAAACGAAGTTGAAAACTATAAAAAGAAAAGAGAATTACTTTGGGAGGGCTTGAAAAACCATTATGATTTTGTTAGACCTCAGGGTGCTTTTTATGCTTTCATGAAATATCCCTATAATGGCAATGAATTTATAGAAAAAGCGGTAGAAAATCAGCTTCTTGTTGTTCCTGGAAATGTTTTTAGTGAGATAAATACCCATTTTAGAATTTCTTTTGCGGTAAGTGATGAGGTTTTAGAAAAAGGGATTGAGGTTCTCAGGAAAATAGCAAAATAAAGATAAAATGCGAAATAAAAAATCTAGCAAAAGACGGTCTGTTCGTCTTAAGGATTTTGATTATAGTTCTCCAAATGACTATTATATTACTATTTGTTCTTATAATCGAGAATGTGTTTTTGGTAATATTATTGACGGAGAAATGATTCTTAATGATTTAGGAAGAATTGTAGAAAGAGAAATATTGAATACACAAAAAATAAGAAAAAATGTTTTTATTGAGATATTTCAGACAATGCCTAATCGTGTACATTTGATTATAACAATTTTAGGTAACAACGATGTTGATCGTAGGGGCACGTTGCAACGTGCCCCTACAAAAGAACGATTCGGCAAACCGACATCTAATTCAATCCCAACAATTGTTCGTTTGATCAAGTCAACAACGACGAAACAAATAAACGTTTTGAGGAACACACCAGAGAAACATGTCTGGCAAAGAGGATACTACGAACATATAATCCGCAATGAAAAATCTTATGATGAGATATATTTTTATATATTATCCAATCCGGCAGTTTGGAACGAAGACAGAAATAACCCTAAAAATGCCTAATATCTGTATATTTTTATAAAAAGGCATTTTATGTTAAAATAAAATTTGTAATGATTAGTGAACTACCAAAAGCTTACAATGCATCTAATGTAGAAGAAAAAGCTTATAAGGACTGGGAAGAGTCTGGTCTTTTTGCGCCTAAAATTAAAAAGGGCGAAAAACCCTTCGTTATCACTATTCCCCCACCAAATGTGACAGGGGAACTACACATGGGGCATGCGCTTAATAATACGATTCAAGATATTCTGATTCGTAAAAAAAGAATGGAGGGTGTGCCTACTCTTTGGGTTCCTGGTACTGACCATGCAGGTATTGCCACAGAAGTAAAAGTGGAGCAGAAATTGAAAAAAGAGGGTAAAGATAAGATGGATATGGGTAGAGAAAAATTTGTAGAAGAAGTTTGGAAATGGAAGGATGAATTTGAATCTAGGATTTTAGGGCAACTAAAAAAGCTTGGCTGTTCATGTGATTGGTCTAGAACTAGGTTTACAATGGATGAGGGCTACAGTAAAGCGGTGCTTGAAGCTTTTAAAACCTATTGGGATAAAGGATATATCTACCAGGGAGAAAGGATTATTAATTGGTGTCCAAGGTGCGGCACTTCTCTTTCTGACTTAGAGTTGGAGTATAAAGAAGAAAAAGGAAAGCTTTGGTATATCAAGTACCCCCTTGCTGACAAAGGTGACTTAACGCCTGATCGAGAGGATTGTTTGATAGTAGCTACTACTCGTCCCGAGACAATGCTTGGCGATACTGCTATCGCGGTAAATCCCAAAGATGCAAGATACAAAGATTATGTCGGTAAAAAAGTCATAGTCCCTCTTGTTGATCGCGAAATTCCCATTGTAGCGGATGAGGCGGTAGAAATAGATTTTGGTGCAGGAGCTCTAAAAGTTACTCCCGGGTCTGATATGATTGACTGGGAGATTGGTGAAAAAAATAAACTGGAGATTATAAAAATAATAGACGAAGAAGGGAAAATCACTGAGTCTGGTGGTCCTTATGCTGGTATGGACAGATTTCATGCTAGGGAAGAAGTCCTAAAAGACCTAAAAGAACAAGGACTTTTTGTAAAAGAGGAAGATTTAGATCACAATATTTCTACTTGCTATAGATGCTCTGAACCCATAGAGCCCTTGATCTCAAAACAGTGGTTTGTAAAAATGGATGAATTAGTAAAGCCCGCCATTGATGTGGTTAGAAAAAATAAGGTTAAGTTTATTCCAGACAGGTGGGAAAAGGTTTATCTAGATTGGATGGAGAATGTTCGAGATTGGTGTATAAGCCGACAAATTTGGTGGGGTCATCGGCTTCCAGTTTGGTATAAAGATGACAAGGTAAAGATTAGTGTTGATTCTCCTGGAGAAGGCTGGGTACAAGATGAAGATGTTTTAGACACTTGGTTTTCATCGGCTCTTTGGCCTTTCGCCACACTAGGTTTTCCAGAAAAAACTAAGGACTTAGAATATTTTTATCCCACAACTGTTCTTTCTACTGCAAGAGACATAATTTATTTATGGGTTGCTAGAATGATTTTTT
>CAYRIM010000086.1:0-3460 GCA_964424445.1 uncultured Candidatus Saccharibacteria bacterium
CAGACAAGGACTATCAACATCAGGTCGTCCATATTTTAGGTAATCAATCACTGCCCATCCAACTTCTTGCACTAAGGGCAAGCTTAAGCTGGTTCTTGTTTTCGATTGGGTAAAGACAAGTTGTTTATCTTCCCAGTGAAAGTTTTCAAAGGTGAGTTTTTTAATATCACTGACACGCAGACCCAGATGACATGCAAGAAGGATCATGGCGTAATCCCGTTTTCCTACAGGGCTGCCTCTGTCGATGACTGCTATTAATTTCTTTAAATCACTAACAGACCAGACCGATGGAATTCTTGTCTGCTTTTTGGATTGAACCATCGGTATTTTTTGTGAGAAATCAATTGCAATTAATTTATCTTTTAAAAGATATTTAAATAGTGCACGCAAGGAGCATAATTGCTGTTCCACTGTTTTATAGGTATAACCGGCCAGCGTTTTAATATAACGGTTGATTAATCTGAGGTTAATATCACTACAAGATTGGATTGATTGGGAATCTGCATAATCCAAAAATCTTGAAGATTGTTTTGTATAATGCTCAATGGTCGCAGCAGAGTAATCCTTACTAATACAGTACTGCTTAAAATTATTGATGACATCAATAAAATATGGATTGTGAAGTAGCTCTTTATGTTTATAGTATCGACGTAAAATAGAACCATGAAGCTGGAAATCACCCAGCATTCGAACAATCCGTAAGTTTTGTACTTCGCTCTGGATCAGAACACCTTCAAAATCTTTTTCCAGAATATTGAAGTACTTTTCTATAAAATTAGGTTTAGAAAGTTAATATTAGTAATTTAATCTATTATTTGCCTGCCCCGCACTTGACACTTCTGTGAGGCCCGAACGTAGTTTGAGCGAACAGAAAGGAATAGTGCGTGGGTTAAGTGCTTTATCATAAAATAAGCTGAAAATAAACAAAAACCTTAAAAATAAGGTTTTTTATTACTCAAACTCTTAATCTCCCAACTACTCCCCCTTACAATTCTTACATATCCCTTTCAAAAATATACTATAATCCTCTACTAACTCCACTACTTCTGTCTCGTTTATCTTCTCAAAATCAAGAAGGATATTATCGGGCATATTATAAATTCTGTCACATTTTGTGCAGTGAAAATAATGATGTTTTTCCCCAGAACCATCATAATTAAAGCGATCTTCTTTTATTCTTATTGCTTTTATCTTTCCCTTTTTAACCATAGCATCTAGATTTCTATATACTGTAGCAAGAGAAATTTGAGGTAGTTTTTTCTTTACCTCTTCATATATCTCATAAGCATCAGGGTGACCCTGTGTGGATCTCAGATAGTCAAGAATCGCTTTTTTTTGATTGGTTAATCTTTCTATTTTCACAGATTTTATGTTTAATATTTAATTATTACATGTTGATAATCATTCCTAATTAAATACTATTATTGATAAGAAGTTTTGTCAAGAAAATAAAAAAGCAGGCTATATCAGCCTGTCAATCTGCGCTTGCCCCGTCGGATAACGGGATTAATTTGCATCCTTTACTCTTTCAAATTTCACAAACCAGTTATATATATTGTAAAATCTATCCCAAGTATTAGTAATATTAGACAAGTCGATTTCTTTCACTTTATCGTAAATTTTATAGATATATACTGGTTGATAAAGAAAGATAGAGGGTATCTCATCAGCTATAATCTCCTGGAATTTCTTATAATTCTTTATCCTTAGATTAGAATCATTACTTTGCCTTGCCTCTTCCAAGAGCTTATCCACCTCACCATTTTCATATAAAGACAAATTCAAGCCGGGATATTCTTTTTGAGAAGAATGCCAATAGGAATAAGGGTCAGGATCCGATCCTAAATTCTCTCCTATGAGAAGAATATCATAATCCCTGTTACTAATATAATTTTCCTCTAAATCGCCCCCTTCTGACTTTATAACATTAAGCTTGACGCCAATCTCTTCCCACTGATCACTAAGTTCTTCAGCCACTCTTATAAATTGTCCCTCATCTGGAACAACTAAATCAAAGGAGAGTTCATTTTCTTCTTTTTCCCTAATATCATCATTATCCTGATCGATCCAGCCAGCCTGTGAAAGAATAGTATTTGCCCCTACAATATCGTGATCGTATTTTTTTATCTCAGAATTATATCCTAAGTAATTTGGAAGTATAGGAGAATTGATTATAACACCAGCCCCAAAGGTCGCTTTGTTGTTTATGGCCTCTTTATTCAAAGAATAAGCCAAGGCTTGTCTTACCGCCCTATCGGATAGAGAGGTGGATCTCTCCTGATTAAAGAAAAGTGCAACATATTGAGGGATATTAACACTATAATTATCATATCCCCTCTTTTTTTTCGAAATCAGGGGATCTTCTGAAGAATACATCCCAAAAGAGGAAAATTCCCTGGAATTAAATCCTTCCAAAAGCTCTGTTTTTTCATCAAAGAACTTTATTTCAAAATCTTTTATAAGAGGATCATCTATTGCAAAATTATCATTTGCCTCCATAACCAAAGAAGATATCTTACCCCTACTGTCTTTCAGTAACTCTTTTATCTTATAAGGACCCAAGCCCACAGCATTTATATTCAGAGTAGATCTTTTGAAATCTTTAACTGGAATATCAACCCATAGATGGTGGGGCAGTATGCCTATAGTAAGATTCTCGAGAAAAAAAGGATAAGGTTTGGAGAGATGAAAACTTATGGTATGCTCATCATTTTTTTCTACCACTATTCCCTCCCAAACATATTTCAAACTCTCATAATAATCGGGGTTTTGCAAAACAGCTATCGTATAATTAACATCCTCTGCGTTAAAAGGATAACCGTCATGCCATTTTAAGTCTTCTCTTAAATAAAACTTATAATCTTTTTTATCTTCTGATACTTCCCACTTCTCGGCTAGACAGGGAACTATTTCTCTATCTTCGTTATAACTAACCAATCCAGAAAATATCAACGAAGAAAGAGTTTTGTCGGTTTCGGATCGGGCAAAAACCGGGTTTATCAAATTAGGCCTGCCCAAAACCCCTTCCGTAATAACCCCTCCTTCAACTGGTATGATTTGATAGTCACCACGATAAAACATTTGGCTTATATTTGTTAACTCGAGAAATACAAAAAGAAGCAAAAGTAAAATGATTACTTTTTCCAGTATAGAAACCTTATTCCAAAGCACCCTCAAAAAATTTATCACTCGAGAAAGTGTCATATTACTATTTTAATATTAAACTCAAAATAGCTAAGGCAATAAAAAGAAGGGCTAGTATAACCGTCAGCCAGTAAAGAAATTTCTCCGGTCCCCTCCTTGTAGTATAAACAGCACTATCACCTCCAAAAGTTCCCGATAACCCTGCGCCACGAGTCTGTAAAAGAATAGCCAAAACCAGAAAAACCGCCAAAACCAATTGGGTGATGTTAATAATTTTTTGTATATCCATAGTAATTTTTTACTAATAATAAATTTT
>CAYRIM010000087.1:0-3254 GCA_964424445.1 uncultured Candidatus Saccharibacteria bacterium
ATATGGAAGAAGCAGAAAGAAAAAGAGACGAAATAGAGCAACAATACAGAAAGGGGTTGATTACTGAAAACGAAAAATACTTAAAGAATATTCAGATATGGACTGGCACAAAAGAAAAAATAGAAGGTGATATGATGAGTGGCTTTGTTGACAAAAACCCAGTAAACTTGATGTTTATGTCGAAAGCGAGAGGTAGTAAGGACCAGCTATCGCAGATGGTGGCGATGAGGGGATTATTGCAAGACCCGTCTGGTAACATTATTGATTTACCTGTAAAATCGAACTTCAAGGAGGGATTAACTGTTCTCGAATATTTTATATCTTCCCATGGTGCGAGAAAGGGTTTAGCGGATACAGCACTTAGAACTTCTGATGCGGGCTATCTTACAAGAAGACTAGTAGATGTTTCTCAAGATATAATCATAAATGAAATTGATTGTGGTACTTCTGATGGAGTAGAATTTATCAGGGAAGAGTATGTGGGCATTGAAGATGATTTAGCAAAAAAACTGGAAGGTAGAACTTTGGCTGATGACATTCTAGACAAGAAGGGAAAAACTCTTTTTGCAAAAGGGGAAGATTTAAACAAAGAAAGAATTGATAAAATAATAAAAAACCAAGAAATAAATAGCATAAAAGTTCGTTCTCCCTTGGAGTGTAAATCCAGTAGGGGTATTTGCCAGACATGCTACGGGAAAGACTTGGCAAGAGGTAGAATAGTAAAGATAGGAGAAGCGGTAGGAATAATGGCTGCGCAGTCTATCGGAGAACCGGGAACTCAGCTTACTATGAGAACCTTCCATACTGGTGGTATTGCGAAAAAAGACATAACTCAAGGTTTGCCTAGGGTAGAGGAACTTTTTGAAGCAAGGACGCCTAAGGGTAAAGCTATTATTAGCGAGATTAATGGAACAGTTGAGATTCTAGAAAAAGAAGACAAGCCTGTAGTAAGGGTTATTTCTGAAGATAATAAGAAAGAAACTATAAAATTGAAGAAAACCTTCAAGTTGATGGTTAAAGACGGCGATAAGGTAAAAGAAAATCAAATAGTGATAAAGGGATCGGGACAAAAAAACATAAAATCTCACGGAAAAGGAGAAATAAAGGTTGATAAGGAAAAGAAGGAATTGGTTATTATCTATGATGAAAAAGACAAAAAAGATTATGAGATCGATTCATTGGTGGAGTTAGCCGTGAAAGATAAGTCGAAAATCAAGGCAGGGGATAAGATTACAGAGGGAAATGTGGACCTTCATCAGTTGATGAATATTGCTGGTTCTTTGTTGGTAAAAAAGTATATAGTTGAGGAGATAAAGGGCATATATGATTCCCAGGGTCAGTCTATAAACGATAAGCATATAGAAATAATTATTAGACAAATGTTCTCAAAGATGAAAGTGAAAGATCCTGGAGATAGTGATTACTTAGAGGGACAGGTTGTAGAAAAAGCTAGAATTTATGATTTCAATAAGAAAGCCAAAAAGAAAATAGAAGCAGAAGAATTGCTTTTGGGAATAACAAAGGCAGCATTGAATACTGAATCTTTCTTGTCTGCGGCATCGTTTCAAGAAACTACCTCGGTATTGATAGATGCTGCTACTTCGGGCAAGGTAGATCATTTAAGGGGACTAAAAGAAAATGTTATTATTGGAAAACTGATACCAGCAGGTACTGGTTTTAGGTCAAAAAATATAGAATAGGGATTTAACCAATTGCAGGAGATGTTTTTCTGTGTTAAAATAGCATAAATAACTTATAGCTTTTTATTTCCAAGAAGCTACAAGACGAGAAAACAATAAGCTGACATCATGCCAACAATTAATCAGTTAGTAAAAAAAGGGAGAAAGAAGATAATAAAAAAAAGTAAGGCTCCAGCTTTACTTAAGAATTCTAATTCTATAAAAAACAAAGTTTTCGAAATAGATAAGGGTTCTCCTTTCAAAAGAGGTGTTTGTGTTAAGGTTACTACGGCCACTCCCAAGAAACCAAACTCTGCTCTTAGAAAAATTGCCAGAGTGAGACTTACCAATGGCATGGAGGTAACTGCTTATATACCAGGGATAGGACACAATCTTCAGGAGCACTCAGTGGTTATGATTAGAGGAGGAAGGGTAAAGGATCTTCCAGGGGTGCGTTATCATGTTGTAAGAGGAGTTTTGGATACAGAAGGAGTAGAGGGAAGAAAAAGAGGCAGAAGTAAATATGGAACAAAGAAGGAAAAGAAGTAAAATCATTACATTTTTGAATTGTTATTAAATTTATAAATAAAAAGACGAAAAATTTTTTCGTAAAGGAGTAATCGCGTAATACAAGTAATCAATTTTTAATTTATAAAACATTGATTATGACAATAAAACGCATTGCGAAGCTATGCCTAGAGGAAACAGAAAAATTCGCAGAAAGCAAACAGCACCAGACCCAAAATATAATTCTGTTGTTATTGCTAAATTTATAAACAATCTAATGTGGGGCGGCAAGAAATCTTTAGCTCAAAGATTGGTTTACGAAGCTCTCGATATAACTGAAAAAAAGACAGGCAAGAAAGCAACTGAGATTTTTAATGCTGCTATAAAAAACGTTTCTCCTTCTTTGAAAATCAAATCATCCAGAATAGGGGGAGCTAATTATCAGATACCAATGGAAGTAAAAAAAGATCAAAAAGTTGTTTATGCTATAAAATGGATTATCGAATCCGTTAGAGCAAAGAAGGGGAAGTCTACACCAGCAGAATTAGCAGAAGAGCTTATATTAGCTGCCGAAGGGCAGGGGGCTGCTGTGAAGAAGAAAGAAGATACTCATAGAATGGCAGAGGCAAATAGAGCCTATGCGCATTATGCGAGGTTTTAAGGTTAATAGGAAAATAAGGGATTAAGGTAATAAGGAAATAACGCATTAATTGCGTTATTTTTATTGACATTATGAATTATTTATGATATTATTTAGATATCAAGATTGAACCTTGAAAATATGTTTAACACAAGGGGCCCAGAAAGGGCTCAAAAACCAAACCCTTGTTTTGGTTTAGGAGGTAAGGCCATGAAAAATGGTAAAGCCCCGAAAACTATGGGAGTAAATCAGTTTGCAGAGTTTATTGCGGCAGTTATTCGATGGCTGCCTAGGGAAATGAGTTCAATTGTTGCTCAAGGGTGGATTGATGATCAGGATGCGTTAGGCAAGGTGCTCCGAAAGGCATTAATGCCTTCTCCCATCATCACCCCCACCACCATCCAGGAAATCTACACTGAACTGGGCAT
>CAYRIM010000088.1:0-2876 GCA_964424445.1 uncultured Candidatus Saccharibacteria bacterium
GAACACCTACTTGACGAGCAAGCAAAATGTGTTCTCTGGTTTGAGGCATGGGACCATCGGCAGCTGATACTACTAGTATCGCCCCGTCCATCTGCGCCGCACCAGTAATCATGTTTTTGATGTAGTCAGCATGACCAGGACAATCTACATGAGCATAGTGACGACCAGCAGATTCATATTCTACATGAGCGGTATTGATAGTAATACCTCTTTCCCTTTCTTCCGGAGCATTATCAATCTGATCATAACCCTTTTCTTCTGCTTGCAACCCTCCTGCCTTAAGACACTTAAGCATCGCAGCAGTTAAAGTTGTTTTGCCGTGGTCTACGTGACCAATTGTACCAACATTTATATGTGGTTTTGTTCGTTCGAATTTTTCTGACATTTTATTCCTCCCCGCCCTTCAAAAATTAGCTAAAGAAGGGCAAATTATTAAAAGTTATTTTATTATTATTTGTTTTGACAAAAAAATTATTCACATTTTTTGTGACTGTTAGCTATTTTACACTAGTTTTTAAAACTGTGCAAGAAGTTTTTATTATATATTAATGTTTTATGTAAAACTAAAATCACAAGCAAAAATCAGCAAGAAATTTTTGTTTATCGGTTTTCGGTTTTCGTATCCCGTTTGGGTTATTGTTTATTGGTTTTCGTATTTTTTACGATAAACGATAACCCATAAACGAAACGGGCAGCGATAAACAATAAACAAAAACCAAAATGTATAACTTTTAAAATGTTTATTTTTATTCTGTATAGTTTTTGCTACTATAAAACTATGATAAAACAATATCTCATCTCCATCCTCAACATCCCCGGCGTTATGATCCATGAATTTTCTCATTACCTTTTTTGCACAATTAGCGGAGTGAAAGTATACGAAGTCTGCTATTTTCAATTCAAAAATCCCATAGGATATGTAAAACATCAGGAGCCAAAAAACTTTATCCAATCATTTCTAATAACAATGGGGCCTTTTATTCTGGGAACAATACTTTCTTTTGTTCTTTTTGGATATATAAATATGAATCCAAGAATTTCTATTTTGAATATTGTAGCTTTGTGGTTCGGTGTAGTTATAGCTGTTCATTCCTTTCCCAGCAGAGGTGACGGAAAAGTTCTTTTTCGAGAAGCAAATAGGCATATATTTATAAACAAAAACCCTTTCGCAATACTACTCTACCCCTTTGTTTTGATTCTAAAAATTATTAATTTTCTGAGAAGATATTATTTAGATTTTCTATACGCTATTTTCCTTTTTGGATTAACTTGGTATATAATAAGGATAATTAGATAAAAAGTATTGACTTAAATATCGATATATGATATGATACAGATATAAAAAACGAGGAGGTACTTCATAATGGGAGCAAACAGTAAGGGAGAAAGAAAGAGAAAGATCGCCCAAAAACACCGGGAAACAGCAGAAGCGAAAAGAGAAAAGAGGAGTTCTCAGAAAAATCCCGCGAAGGACAAAAAGAAGAAAGGTCTCCCCTACAAATCGGGAACCATCGAAAATCAGTCCAACACCAACCTTCGGGCTATTATAGACAAAAAAATGCCCGGATGGAAGAAAGCCAAAGAAGTGCTCCAGCGACGCGGAGCAGCATAACAGTTCTACAGCAAAACAGAAGCAAGGACATTAAAAAAATTACAAGCACCGAAAGGAGGTGGAAAATGTATCAAATGGTAGGAAGAGAACTCGAAATAGTAATCTACCAAGCTCTTAAGGGATGGGTTGAGGCAGTCAACGGGAACATGGAAAAACTCGCCTTATCGTTAGGCAAAACAGCTTATCAGCTCGGCGTATCTCCTACTGGAAGGTTCGAAAAAATTACTTCCAGAGAATTCGACGGAGATTCTATGACAGAAATACTGCGAGCTAAGATTCCGACAGCTCTGGAAGAAGCTTCACCTGAAACCATGATCAATCTCGCAAAGGTAATTGTTATCTTAATAAAAGATGACAAACTCACCCCCGAAAGAGCCAAACTAGTTCTTGATATAACTGCACTACTGAAGCAAATCCCAGAAGAATCCATAGAATCTCTAGTAAATATTATCTTATTATCTCCATAATCAATATAAGTGATTCCAGAAGGACGCAAACGCGTCCTTTTTTATTTTCTCTTATATAAGCCAAAAAAGTACTTGACAAATATCAAAAAGTGTGATATAATTTAGTTGTAATTAAGAAAAAAATAATTGAACTTTAAAATAAAAAATTCTCCTTTGGGTACTCTAGACAACCAGTACTCCTGACAGGCTAATTCTCTTCTTTATTAGAAGGAGCCAGACTGCAGGAAAAACCATGGGAGGGGGGACTTAATCGATGAAAAGGTTATTCGTAGTAACATTTGTTCTGATAGTCCTGAGCTCGCTCGCAATAACAAAAACAATGGCAGAGGAATTCTGCACCGCCACAATAAAAATTGAGACTTTAAAAGTCTCAAAGATCTCCGAGGAATGCACTACAATCCTAGGAGAACAAATCGACTTCCTCAAAGAGGTAGTTTCCGTCCTCAACAAACAGGATCTCTCAGAAAGAATCAAGGAAGTTTCGATATCCTCCGAAACAACAGAGG
Source organism: uncultured Candidatus Saccharibacteria bacterium (assembly GCA_964424445.1). Lineage (GTDB taxonomy): Bacteria > Patescibacteriota > JACPGU01 > JACPGU01 > JACPGU01 > CAYRIM01. Next base: position 2,586 of record CAYRIM010000088.1, read on the forward strand.
ATAACGTAGAAATTGATGACGGCGGAAAGGTGGTTTTCTCTACAATGCACACCGTCTCAATAGGAAGCAGCAGCAACGGACTATATGTAGCTTTCGGAAGAGGATTGAGTACAACAAGCCAGGAGTCCGCTTTTGCAAAGGCTTTCGCGGACTTCGTAGCAAAAAGCCAATAAACAAAATATCGCTTTTTAAAGCGGGCCGCAAGGCCCGTTTTTTATTAGCTTATTTAAGCCAAAAAACACTTGACATTTATTTGTTTTTGTAGTATAATTGCACTATATTAAAAATTTA
>CAYRIM010000089.1:0-2809 GCA_964424445.1 uncultured Candidatus Saccharibacteria bacterium
GTCGAAGGTCTACTTGATCCTTTATACATAAATTTAATTAATCAAAAAAAGCCGCGTTCAACACGACTTTCAATTTAATTAGTGCGATCTGTGGTTTAGACTATTTAATCCTCTCCTCCAACCAACCCCCTAGTTCTTCTACCTTCATTCTCTCCTGCTTCATACTATCTCTATCACGAACTGTGACACTATCATCTTTTATAGAATCAAAATCGACAGTAACACAATACGGTGTGCCAATTTCATCTTGATATCTATAACGCTTTCCTATATTTCCCCTATCATCCCAAAACGCATTGAAATGACTTGAGAGCTCTTTATAAACTTCCCTAGCCTTATTCACTAATTCCTTTTTATTCTTTAAGAGAGGAAAAACCGCGACCTTGTAGGGTGCGATAGAAGGTTTCAACTTAAGAACCATGCGTTTCTCATTATCTTTAACTTTCTCTTCCGTATAAGCTTCACAAAGAAGCATTAGAAAGGTTCTATCTACCCCAAAAGTAGGTTCTATCACATGAGGTAAAAATCTTTTATTTTTTTCTTCGTCAAAGTAAGTCAAATCTTGTCCTGATTTTTTTTGGTGCTGAGACAAATCATAATCAGTTCTGTATGCCAAGCCATAAAGCTCCTTTGTCCCGAAAGGAAAATTATATTCTATATCTACTGTTTTCTTGGAATAATGAGAAAGCTCCTTCTTGCCATGTTGCCGAATAGAATAACTTTTCTTATTTACTCCAATCAAATCCATCCATTTTTTCATTTCTTTCAACCAGTTCTCAAATATTTTTTTCCAATCAGCATCAGGCTGGATGAAGTATTCAATTTCCATTTGTTCAAATTCGCGAACACGAAAAATAAAATTACCAGTGGTTATTTCGTTACGAAAAGCCTTGCCGATCTGAGCTAACCCAAAGGGTAACTTTTTAGGATTGGAGTTAAGAATATTTTTGAAATCAACAAACATATTTTGAGCTGTCTCCCCTCTCAAATACGCAATAGAACCATCGTCTTCTACTGGACCAATATGAGTTTTGAAGAGAAGATTGAAATTCTTTGGCTTAGTCCAATCAGGCTTATTACAAGAAGGGCATTTTATTTCTTTCTTTAATAATATATCAGCGAGTTCCCCCGCGCTTTTTCCTTCCATTTTCAAATTGGTTTGTTCTTCTATAAGATGATCAACTCGAAAGCGTTCTTTGCATTTTTTGCAATCCACCAGCATATCATTAAATCCCTCTGTGTGCCCGCTCGCCTCCCAAACCTTAGGATTGGAAATTATAGCTCCATCTATACCTAATATATCTTCCCTACTTTGAACAAAAAATTTCCACCAGAGTTGCTTTATATTATTTTTCAACTCCACCCCAACGGGACCGTAATCCCAAGAGTTTGCCATTCCTCCATATATTTCAGAATTGGGAAAAACAAAACCCCTTCTCTTGCATAGAGAAACAATTTTTTCCATTTTATCTACCGAAGAGTTGGACTTGTTGTTTTGTTTTGTCATTTTTTAACTCCTTAAATATAATCTATCACAAAGTATAGATATCTAAAATAGTATTTATTTGCTTTTTTGTCTATTTCCCCCAAGAAAATAAATATTTAAAATAAATAATAGCAAAACTCAAGGATATTAAGATAAAAATATTATAACAACAATATAATCCCTAACCCTTATAAATTCTTTTTACAAAATAAGGAATCTTGGTAGTCATTTCATGTGCTATTGTTTCAATTTGGCCGGTAAATTCTTCGGCAGTAATTTCATCACCATCGCTTTTGCCAAAAATTACTACTTCATCTCCCACCTTCACCTTTTCGCCTATTTCAGTAATATCTATCATTGTCATGTTCATGCACACTCTTCCTACAATTTTTACCCTTAACCCGTTGACAAGCACATGTGAAATATTCGAATGCCTTCTATCAAGCCCCTCATAGTATCCCAAAGGTAATATTGCTACCTTCATATCTTCCCTTGCTTTATAGGAGCAACCATAACCAATATTGCTTCCCCTTTTTACATCTCTAATATAAACGATCTTAGTTTTAAATGACATAAGAGGCTTCAGATTAACCTTTGAAATGGACATTTTTTTTGTTTCTTCTGATGGCCAAAGTCCATAAAGCCCTATTCCTAATCTCACCATATCAAAATAAGCCTCAGGATAAGCAAATATAGCACTAGTAGCACCTATATGCTTTATTCCCTTAAAACCCCTTTTCTCAAAAAACTTACATGCTTTTCTGAACTTCTCTAGTTGGCCCCTAGTATAATCCATATACCCCTCTTCTACAGCTGCTAAGTGTGACATGATGCCTTTTATTTTTATATTATCCAAACTATCTATTTTATCTAAGCTTTCTTCAAAATCTTCCATGCTAAAACCAAGCCTACCAACGCCGGTATCAATCTTTATGTGGACTTTGAATGGTTTATTCGAAAAACTAGATAATTTTTGGGCAAAATCGGAACCCCACAGTTCAATTTCTAAATCATAATTTAATACTTTATTTAAATCTTCTTTTTCTACATAACCCATTACTAAAATAGGTTTCTTTATTCCTATCTGCCTCAAGACAATAGCCTCATCAACACTATTAACTCCAAAATAATTGATTTTATTATTTTTCGAGAGTCTCTCCCCCACTTCTTTTATACCATGACCATAAGCATTAGACTTCACCACAGCTAAAATCATAGTTTTGCCGACTATTCTTTTGATTTGCTCTATGTTATGGTCGAGATTAGATAAATCAATCTCACACCAGTAAGGATAATTATTCTTCATGTTTTTTACTATAACTG
>CAYRIM010000090.1:0-2732 GCA_964424445.1 uncultured Candidatus Saccharibacteria bacterium
ATGATATTTTTTATGCTTAAGAATTGCACCCAGTTCCCTGGATACTGACTCAAGCTGATGAAGTGACATGCTACCCTGTTTTTTTGATGGAGTGCCCACGCAGATAAAGGTAATGTCAGTCTCACCGACTGCTTTCTTCATATCAGTGATGGCCCTCAGTTTTTTTGGAACAACCTTGTCCAATATTTCCTTAAGCCCCTTTTCATAAATCGGAGGCAGTTTATTATTGATATTATCTACTTTCTCTTGATTAATATCTACACCAATAACCTCATGTCCTAAATCAGCCAGGCATGCTGCCTGGGTTATTCCCACATATCCTAATCCTATTACTGATACTCGCATATTTTCACCTTTGAACATGATAAAACAGAGTATATAAATATCTTACCCTTATCCTACTTTATAAGATATATTTATATATTTGTTATGGTTTACCCTTGCTGTGACTGAAAATCAAGAAAAAAATATCTATAACCATAAGTGAAAAAACTCTTAGTGATATAGACGCCCTAATAGACAACATCTACATTAGGAATAGAAGCCAGGCAATCGAACTTCTTGTTAATTCCGCCCTCGGTGAAAATAAAATAGCAGTAATCCTTTTTGGAGGAGATGAAAGAGACTTAAAAATATCAGAAGATGAATATCGAATAACAGGTCGAATCAATAGCAGCACAGTTGTTGAGCATGCAATAAATAAGCTTAGGGAAGAGGGATTCAAGTCAATCTATATTATTGCCAGAAAAAAAGTCTTGACAGAGATATTCAAGATTGTGCAAAATGGATCAAAATTGGGGGTAAATATCGAATATGTTGAAGAAAAGATATCGCATGGAACCGCAGAATCTTTGCGGTACATAAAAGGAAAGATCAAAGCGAACTTCCTCGTTGTATATGGAGACATCATTTTTGACAGCATTAATATTGAAGAGCTTTGGAACAGCCATCTTAAGGCAAAGGGCATCACAACATTGCTTCTGACCACCACACCCACTCCTTCAAAAAAAGGTGTGGTGAAGATAGAAGGGACAAAAATAACGGAGTTTGTCCAGAAACCTGAGCAAAGTGATGTTTATCTTGGTTTTTCATCAATTTTTGTGACCCAGCCTGAAATACTAGAGTATTCTGGGAATAGCATGGAAAATGACATCTTTCCATATTTAGCTAAAAAAGGTTTGCTGAACGGTCACCTCAGCACTAGTAAAGTTATAAAGGTTCATAAGAAAGAAGACTTAAAGAAATAATTATTTGTTGGCTTTTAGAATATTTTCTTTAACAGAAACCTCAAATCCATTATTCTCTAATAAAGCGACTACTTTATCGTTTGGACACAAATTAGTTAGTTCCATAACAATCTTTTTTGTTTTTCTGAGAGTCTTTCTTGAACCGAGCAAAACATCTAACTCCGCCCCTTCAACATCAATTTTTAATAAATTAATTTTCTTTAAGCTTGCGCACTCTTTATCCAGCGGAACAATATTAATCCGCTCAAATTTATTGGCTTTTCTTTGTTCATTTATTGAGTGAGTGCCAGAACCATGCAGATAGAGTTTAGCTGTAGACTTCCTTTTCCCCACTCCTTTTTTTGTTAAAGTTACATTATTGCAGTTATTATCTTTTATGTTCTTTAAAAGAAATCTGTAATTATTAGAACATGGCTCAAAAGAATATACTTTTGCCCCGTACCTTTTTGAGGCAATTAAAGATACCAGCCCGATATTAGCACCAACATCAACAACAAGAGCATTTTTCGGCAACATAGCCAAGTCATATTCATCTTCTATTAGAATTTCAAAAAAAAGTCCATAATCAGCTAAATGATGATGCAGAATTAAACCATCTTTAAGAGAGATTTTCATTGGAAGTTTACCAATATGCAAATAGTTCCGAAAAACGTGTTTCACATAATTTCTAGGTAAAAAGAGAGCAAAAAAATTAAAAATAAAATAATGACCATAGGTAAGTAATCTGTAAGTTAAATTTCAACCAATAGTCTCTTCCCTATAAAATTTTGTTAAGAGAGCATAAGTTTCGAACATCGTTTTAATAAAAAATTCCTTTAAAAATAAATTTATCTGTTTAGAGAGCATAACATTTATAAATAAATCAAAGTTCTATGCATGTAAGGACGGCCATAGTGGTCGGGTTCCACCTGTACCCATTTCGAACACAGAAGTTAAACCGACCGACGTATCCGGGTGTACTATGCTCCGCATGGGAAATCGGGTTCGCTGTCCACCCTTTATTTTAATTCTAGAACAACTTTCTTATTCTTAGCATCAATTTGCTTAATAATCTTATTTCCCTTAAGCTTATCTTTTATCTCCTTCCAGGAATATTTCTTTCGAGCTTTATTCAGTGACTCCAGAACTTCAGCTATAACCTGATAGTTTTCATAGATCTTTTCTGCAATTATTTTATTCTGTTCTATGGATTTTTTCAATCCCTCAATCTGCATCTCCTGCTGTTTTTTAATGTTTTCGAGCTTTGATTTCTGCGTGTTCTCCGTAGGTTTTTTTTCCTCCTTCAATTTAGGAGTAAGTAACTGGTCTATTGCTTTATTGAATGAGACACAATCTTTACCTTCGGGATATGTCTTCATGTGAAATGGGGTTATCTCCTCTTCGTATTGGACTGGTTTTAATTCTTCTCTCCTCATAGAGTCTACTGCATCATATAACCTATTGAGTTGTGAATCTGTTATTTTCTCATTTTTTTTATCTATACCT
>CAYRIM010000091.1:0-2731 GCA_964424445.1 uncultured Candidatus Saccharibacteria bacterium
ACATACTGCTTCAGATCGAGCAATCATGCGTTTTAGAATTATCAAATTATTATTTAATTGAAAAGAGCTAGGATTAATATACAGAGGTTTTTTGGTTCTCTTCACGTTTTTGATAATGTCTTTTTGTAAAACCTTTGAATATTTATTAATACCCGCCACATACACTGCTTCACTATTATTGAAAATCTTACTGATATCAATTTTAGAAAAATCATCCTCTACCCTATGAGTTAGAATAGATCTATCTCCCGTGGAACCCGTAAGAATAATGGAAAACCCCAAACTACTATTCTTTTCTTTATAAATAAAATTACAACCAACTTTTTCTTTTTTTAATATTTCTAGTGCCTCCCTACTATAGATATCATCTCCTACAACCGTAGCAAAGGCCGTCTCTACTCCCAATTTAGATAAAGCTACAGCCGTGTTACAAGCTGAACCTCCAAGATCATAATCCACTTTATCCATTTTTATTTTATGGCCATAGGGAACACAAAGATAAACCTTTTTCTCTCCCATAAATTTTCCCGAAGATAAAAGTTTTGTCTTGGCAAAAACGAAAATATCTTTTACGCAGTCCCCTATTGTTGTTACCTGATACTTCACAATAGATTTTCCTTAATTATATGAATTTTGATTTTTCCAATATGCAATCTCCGAATTTTCAATTTTCATTTAATGTGCTAATTATTTAATTGAGAATTGAAAATTACCTACAACTAAAAAGTTTTATTTTTTTAATTACTTCTTTCTCCATCGCTTTTTTTACTTCATCCAAAACATGGTAAATTTTTACTTCTTTTAAATGCCCCTCTAATTCGCGACGTAATTCAAGCATCATGGCTAATTGTAAATCAGTATCTATATTGATTTTTCTTATTCCATATTTTATAGCTTTTTTGATATCTCTATCGCTGACACCAATTACTTTTCCTAGCCTCACCTTGTGTTTCTTTAATTCATTTATAATCTCTTTGCGTATAGAAGAAGCTCCATGCAAAACCAAAGGAATATCAATATACCTGTATAATTTCTCCAAGAGATCAAAATTGAGTTCTGATTTTTCCAAAAATTTATGCACCCCATGGGAGGTCCCTATAGCAACAGCCAGAAAGTCACAATTTGTTTTATCTATAAATTCCTGGGCTCGCAGAGGATTTGTAAATTTTATCTCACGAGAATAAATATCTTCCTCCGCCCCCCCAATAGTTCCCAGCTCTGCTTCTACAGCTACACCATATTTATGAGCCCTCTTTACGATATACCTTGTGAGATTTATGTTTTTTTTGAAATTATAATGGGAAGCATCAATCATCACACTATCGTAGCCTTTTTTTATAACCTCACTTATCAGATCCAGGTTTTTACCATGATCCAAATGTAAAAATAAATCTATTTTATATTTTTTTTCATAGTATTCCTTGGCACCTACAAAAAAATCTAGACCACTATGACTAATAGCTCCTTCGCTTGTTGCAATAATTATTGGGGTTTTGGTTTTTTTTGAAGCCAATACAGCAGCCTCAAAGGTCTCCACATTACTAACATTGAAATGCCCTATAGCAATCCTCTTTCTTTCAGCATATTGGAACAACTGTTTTATCTTCATTAAAAATAACTACATATTTATACTAAATAAAACGCAGAGGTTAATATTTTTCCATTTTTTCCGCTATTTTCTTTATATTTTCAGGTTTCAGGCTTTCCCTGCCAATTACAAAACCACTAATATCAGCATTGTATAGATATTGTTCACAGTTGCTAGGATTAACACTACCCCCATAAAGAATAGCCGGCCGAGGTATTAATCTTTTTTTTCCCCCAATATTAATAAGCCCCCAAAAGTTTTTTCTCTTAAACCTTCCAAAGATTATCTTTTTTATTTCTCTAACCGATTTACTAACCTTTTCGAAAGAAGCAGGGTTGAGAGTGTCTACTGCCTCTACGGGCTCATAAGCAAAAATTATTCTATTTACTTCTTCAGCAGAGAAATTACTTATTATACTTTTTGTTTCCTTTATATGGTCAGAATATCCAACACACACAATGGGTATTATATGTTTTCTTAGAGCCTCTCTTATTTTAACATTAATAATTTCCTCGTTGTTTCCAACTCTGCGAAGCTCGCTATGTCCAACCAGAACATATTCTGCCCCAAACTCTCTTACCATTTTTGCTGAGATCTGACCAGTATAAGGTCCTGCGCCCTCCCAAAAGATATCTTGTGCTCCAAGCTTTATATTCTTGCTCCTTTTCTCATCGAGAAGCTGAAAATATACATATGGAGGACATAAAATAATTTGGGTGTCATTATTTTTTTTCCCTCTTTTAGAACGAAATAGTTTATTGTAGTTCAATATCAAATCCTTCGCTTTATCAAAACTACTTGGATTCATCTTCCAATTGCAAACAAGGTAGTATTTCACCCTCCCTCCTTTTTTTATAACAAAAATTTATTTTATATTATTTATCCTTACAACCACTACAATTACTGCAAGAATCACAACCCAATTTCAAATCATTCATATCTATTTTCTCTACTAATTCCGTTTCCCCACCACAATTAGAACATTTTTCTCTTTTTTCCAACATCTCGTCCACCTCTTTCTTATTTTCCAAAAGACGAGTAAAATCATGATTACATTTTTTACACCGAAACTCCAATATATACATATTTTATCCTAACTACTTATTGCTGATTTTAATCTTTTCATTATCATATCTTTCGGCT
>CAYRIM010000092.1:0-2649 GCA_964424445.1 uncultured Candidatus Saccharibacteria bacterium
TTCTCTTTTTCAGATGGAGTCATAATATATCCTTTGGGCAGACACCCATGCTCAACATTGATCGGAATACTGGCACCTGAACGATCAACAATTTTTGCTCTAAGCTCTCGCTCGTGATCGTCAAAATTGTATTCGGTTAGACACCAGCAGTTAAAGCCATCTGTTCTGCCTATACACCAGTCCGAAAATCTTTCTTCAGTTCCGCCACACGCAAGCTTTTTGCAAAACTTGACTCTTATTATTATTGAAAGATCATTAGGGATAACACGAGCAGACATAATGTTATAGAAGCTTTCCAGGGAAACTATCTGCAACGCGCCGGAAGTATCGAGATAGAAAATTTCAACATAAAATTCTATACCCTCGATTGCAAGTGTTGCCAGATCACGATCGAAATAAGAAGATCTCCATCTGCCAAGATTATCGATATACAACTTCAGATCATCAGATATTCTTTTGTCTTTTTTTGCCCTTTCTGCTTTCTGTCTTTTTGTTTCTTTCTTCTTTCTCCAACGAGGCAGAAAGTAAAAAAACAAAACTACCCAGACAATAAAAATAATGGAACCTACAATAGCTCCTTGCCAGAAATAACCCATACCACTTCCTTTCTCCAAACCCATCCTTATTCTACCTGCTTCTAATCCTGTCCTTCCGGCTCTATTTCAAGCCAAGCCGAACTATTAGCCGCACCGAATCCGAATGAATCTGGCAGCACCTTTTTTGCCGGGATGCCAAGCCCCTTGATTTAGCTTGCCTTTTTAAGGTTCGCTTATATTAAAATAATAGCGTATTTTAGCAAAAAAGTCAATAATTTTTAATCCAAAATAATTAATTTTGCTTTTTTAGATATTAAACTTTTATATCCAAAATTAATTTTATTAAACAAAAGTTGATAAACTCTATTTTATAAAAAAGTTATTGACAAAATATGCTTTTTATGATATCATTATAGAAAACAAATTAAAGGAGGTGATGAAAGTTGCAGAAAGCTAAGGCGGCAATCATAGAAACGACAAAAAAAATACTCTGTGCCATCATCCTACTGCTGCTTTTTGGATTTATACCGATAGTAGCTATTGTCTGCCAGTCAGACGATGAAGTTAGCGAAGCGATATCCTCGGCAATGAAAGCGAGGATAGCGATCTCAATAGCTGCTTACCACAACAACAGGGGGATTCTAGATTAGCAATCATAAATATGGTTGCTATTTTTTTATTTATAAAAAAGTTCAGAAATATAAAAAACAGCTCCCGCGAAAAAGCTGTTTTTTATTGTGCGATGTTTTGCACACCCATCATTCCATCAGCACCTCCTGTTTCCTTTACAGTTATTTCTATTCATCAAATCTCATGGTTCGGAAACCCTGCCAACTCTAGGCTTTTGAAGCTACTTACAGTTGGTCGAGATTGATTTTTTAATTTTTAATGTTTCTAATACCAACATAGCATACTGTTATTTTTTTGTCAATAACTTTTTACAAAAATAATAAAAATATCATAGAAAAAGAATAAAAAGACATTTTTAACATATTTTTTTTCGCTATCTTAAGTATTAAATTACAAAACGCTTAAAAATATTTCTTTTATAAAATAAATAAACATATGTCAAGTTTTTTGTTATGTTTTTATAACCAATAGTGATTTGTCTTTACTTATTTACAAAAATTTGATAGTATACTTGTGGATAATTTTTTTGATAAAAAAATAAAAAACCAACAAAATAACAAAACAAAAATTAGCTATTTCTTTTCTAGCTTCTTACATTGTTGCTTTGTTGCTTTGTTGCTTTGTTAATTTCTTAACACTATGCCTATATTGGAAAAAACATTACAAGAATTAGGTCTTTCATATAAAGAAGCCAAGGTGTATTTGGCTTGTTTAGAGTTAGGCTCTTCTCCTGTTCAAAAAATAGCTCAATATGCCAACATAAATAGAGTTACCACCTATGTTATTCTGGAAAATCTTGTTAAAAAAGGATTGGCTTCTAACATCGAAAAAGGCAAGAAAACTTTGTTTACCGCCGAAGAGCCAGTTCATCTAAAATCGCTTCTAGATAAAGAAGTAGAAGAAATAGAAGAAAAAAAGAAATCCCTCAATCAAATAATGCCCGAATTAAAAGAACTGCTTCAGTTATCCGGCAAAAAACCCGTTGTTAGAGTGTACGAAGGAAGAGATGGTCTGGTGTCACTGAGAAAGGATTATATTAAAAACAGCAAGACAGGGAGTAACTGGACTTCTTTTATACCTATAGACTATTTATATGAGGTTTTTCCTCCACCAAAAGAAAAACTCCCAAGCCAGAGAGTAAAAAAAAGAATAAGTTCTCGAGTAATATACAATACCCAGAAAGAAAATGTTTTGCCTTCCGACCCCAAAATTTTAAGGAAAACCCGCTGTGTCCCTTATAAAGAATTTCCCTTTAAGAGCGGAATTGATATATATGGAGAAGACAAGACAGCAATTATTAATTATAAAGATAAACTAATGGGAGTAATGATAGAGAGCAAAGAACTGCATGATACTTTCGGAATAATATTTGAATTAGCCTGGGAAGCCGCCCAGAAATACCAAAAAGACAGTTGCGAAATAAAAAGTAAGAAAAAATAAAACCGGCGAAAATCGCCGGTTTTTTATTTAGTTGGAAAAGATT
>CAYRIM010000093.1:0-2575 GCA_964424445.1 uncultured Candidatus Saccharibacteria bacterium
TAATACGGGAATTTTAATTGTCGCTAAAAGAAAAAATAGTTGACTTTGATCAGAAGTCTAAGTTTTGGGAAATTTAGAAAAAAATTATTTATTTAATGTACACACGCCGCTTGGTTTTGCAGTACATGTTACAAAAGAATATTGGGATGTTATTATTTCAGAAAAACATCCGGTAATGCGTGGGGCAGAAAATAAAGTAAAAGAAGCCTTACGAGATGCGGATCAAATTCGAAGAAGTAAAAGCGATCTTGACGTATATCTCATTTATAAAAAAGAAAGGAAAAACCGTTGGACATGCGCCGTGGCTAAGAGAATTAGCCAGAGCGAAGGTTTTCTTATAACAGCTTATCCAACAGATTCAATAAAAGAGGGTGAGGAAATATGGAAAAAGTAAAATTGTTTTATGATAAGAGGGGAAATACGCTAACTGTCTGGTTTGGAAATCCGCAGGATGAATACATTTGTGAAGAAACCGGTGATGAAGTCATATTAATAAAAAATAAAGACGGTAAAGTAATTGGTTTTGAGAAACTGAATTTCAAAATTCCTACAGAAGAAAAACTACATTTTTCTTTTGAAACGATGAGTGCGTAGGGACAAGCGGATAATGCCAAAAAATAAAAATAGCATGTGCTCTTATGATTATTCATTTACCTTTTTAATTATTCATTTTGCCTTAATTTGTCTTTCGGTGTTATCGGTGGTAAATTTTTATTCATTGTTTTAACAAAAGAATGAAGCGCATCTTTCATAAAGTAAGAAATAAAAAAGAAGTGGAAGAATGGGATATATTCCAACAAATTTCCATGACTCCAAATAAACGATTGTCGATTGCGAATAAATTGAAAAAGAGAGTTTATGGAGAAAAGGTTCCTGACTTAAGAGAGGCGCATAAAAAGAAGTGATTTCGGCCGAATATTTTTCAAATGACATCCTGGAATTCCTGAGCCTTTTATATGAAAATGAAGTAAAATATCTGGTTGTTGGTGGTGAAGCTGTTATTTGTTATGGGGTTGCCCGGCTTACTGGAGACATTAATCTTTTTTATGAACGGACATCAGAAAATGTTGGGAAACTCTATCACGCACTCTAGCAATTTTGGGAGGAAGATATTCCGAGACTTGAGAACCAACAGGAATTACTAGATCCAAACGCTGTTTTCCAGTTTGGGGTACCTCCCAATCGATTGGGTCTTTTAAGTAATATTGAAGGTATTCCATTTGATAAAGCATAGAAATATAAAAATGTTGAATATATTTTGGCGGACAATGAAAACATAATGACTTATTTTATTAGCTTGAATCATTTGATAAAGAACAAGGAGATTGTGGCACGCCCGAAAGATTTGGAAGATTTGAAATACTTAAAAGCCTTAAAACCATGAAGGTGAAAAAACACAAAAGGGCAAATCTGCAATAAAACAATCGGGCCCTTAGCGGGATAGGAGGTTCTATATTGCTATCCCTTCAAAGAAAAATAATGAGAAACCCGAGTATCAAAAGTCTACCCAGGATTTTTAAACGCTACCCTGATATTGCAGCCGTTTATTTATTTGGCTCTGTCCTGCATCTGGGCCTGAAAGCAGCAGGAGACGTAGACGTAGCAGTGCTTTATGGACGCGATAGAACAATTAATGAGTTTCGGCGCATACAAGAGCAGCAGAATTTATCTTCTGGAATAGGAAAGGATGTGGATCTTATTGTATTAAATAGGGTGCCAATTATATTGTGTATGCAAGTTTTAAAGAAGGGTAGACTTATTCTTTCGAAAGATCGAAAAATGCACAATGCTTTTGTGGTGCGTACTCTCAGTGAATACTTTGATTTAAAAAGAGTACGTGGACCTATCGAACAAAAACTTGTGGAGTTTTCTATCCTTGGTTGATCGTGATGTCATATTTGAAAAAATAGCCAATATTCAGCGATGCTTAAGACGAATAAAAGATAAAACAGGTCTTAATTCTGCAACCTTAGATGATCTGGACACACAGGAGATTTTTATCTTGAATCTCCAACGAACAATTCAAAGCACTATTGATCTTGCTTCCCATATTGTTGCTGATGAAGGTCTGGGTCTTCCGGGAAGTATTAAAGAAAGCTTTAGTCTATAATATTGATCTAGATATATTGAAATCAATCCTTGAGCACCATCTTGATGATTTCGTTGAGTTTTATCGGCAAATATCTAGTTATTTTGAACTGTAATAACACAAAAAGATGTAATTGACAAAATCCCTGCGATAAAGAAAAAAACCGATCGGGAGGATGTTAAAAGAGACTCTATTTAATTGGATCGAAATATTGAGGGAATAAAACAGCTTGTAGTTTCCGTCCCAGTTTCATGAATAGAGCTCCGATCATGAAGGAAATGAAAAAATATCCTGATAGATTTTACCCAATTTTTGTTCATACAGATTAGCATTTCAAAGATATTTTTGTACAATTTACTGTTTTCAAAAAAATAAAATCTCGTTTTTCCCAAAATTTTTTCAGTGAAAACCATATCTTAGTTCTTTTTTTATGATTTGAAGGAGTTCAAAGAGAAACTTTGAGAATTAGTACCGTCCTAAGGAAAA
>CAYRIM010000094.1:0-2493 GCA_964424445.1 uncultured Candidatus Saccharibacteria bacterium
CAGAAATAGTTAATTCCATTATCGCAAAAAGAAAAAGCGAATATCCTCAATTACATAAACTAGGAACTGATATGGCTGTTAGTGATCAGTACATCAAAGAGATAATGAACTATTATCATTCTTTACTTAATGAAAAAGATTTAGAATATGCTATTTGGGGCCATATAGGCGACAACCATGTTCATGTCAATATTCTGCCGAGAAACATGGAAGAACTCAAAATAGGTAAAGAGCTATACTTACAATTTGCTAAGAGAGTAATCGATTTGGGAGGTACCGTTTCTGCAGAACATGGAATTGGTAAAATAAAGAAAAGCTATTTGAAACTGATGTTTGGAGACGAAGGAATAAAAGACATGATTCGGGTTAAGGAGGCTATTGATAATCATTGGTTATTAAATAGGGGAAATATGTTCGACAAGTGATTTTTTTATTTTTTTATGTGTTTTCACGTATTTTTGATTCATTAGTTTGATTACCTTTCGATTTTTTATATAAGAATCTTAGGATAAGTAGTACTACTCCTACAAAAAACATAATTGTAAGAATTAAATAATCGGTTTGTGAAGACCAAAGTCCGAATAACATCCCAGTTTTTTTGGAAAAAGGATAGAAAAACATTATTTCTGAATAAATAATCGCATCAAAAAAAATGTGTGAAAGCAAAGCTATAAAGCTTGAAAAAAGAGAAATAAGTGGGTTATAAGTTTTAATATATCTTTCTAATTTCAAAATTTTATATGTTCCCCAACTTAATAAGCTGGTGGGTATTAAAAAAACAAATACACCTAAGAGACTGTGCATTATTCCGTGTAATCTTCCTACTCCAAATAAAATATATGCTATTGGTTCAAGATCAATTATTACACATCCAATTAATAAGGCAACAGGATCAAGGAAAAATAAGATACTCCACAAGAATATAGCGAAACCAAAATGAAAAGGGGTAAATGGCATAGATAACTATTTCTTTTATTACTAAAAAGCGTTTTCATCAATAATTTAGAGATCTTTTTTGAGTTGTAAGTTCTCTATAACCTTGTTGAACTCTTTTTTTGATTTAACAATAATTATTTTGACACTTTTTGCTTTTCTTACTTCTTGATATATTTCTTTGAATTTTTTTCTATTGAATTTTATACTCATTTTTGACAAAATGAAAAATGCAGGAAAAAAGTTCTTTAATCCGACATCTCTTTCTTCTATCTCTTTTGGTAATGGAGTAATTTCTTTTCTTTTAATTTTCAGATTTCTAAACAGTGTTCGGGTAAAGATATTCCATATACACTGTACTGTTGGTATTTTCATTATTATTGCTAGTTCAGCTTTTTCTAGAGCATAAGGTCTAATTATAGAATAATTTCCATCTAAAATCCAACTCTCTTTATTTATTATTGGGAGTATTTTATCTTTTAGTTCTTGTTTTGAAGACACTTGCCAGCCTTTTTTCCAGAAATAATCATCAATGGAATATTTTGGTATTGAAAGAATACTAGAAAGTTTGGTTGCCAAAAAGGTTTTTCCAGAACCTGGTGCACCATAAATAACTATTCGGGAATAAGACATTAACTCAAATTCTTCTTTAATAATTATAAAGCTATTTTTCTTTGAAAATCCCCACTTACCAAAAAACTAAAATTCTTTCTCTCTAAAGCGTTTTAAAACAAACTTGATTCGCAAATGAACACTGATAGAATGTATGTCCCTCCTGCACAAAGAAAAATCACTTCACAAGTAAGAAATTTTAGAGATTTGTCGAAGTACTGTGAGGGGTATATGAAGCCAAGATTCATTTTTCGTTCATCTTCTCTTATTCCTTACCAAAATGATAGTCTCTATAACAATCTAAAACTGTTAGATGTTCATAGTATCATTGATTTGCGTTCTGAAATTGAATATTTAAGGTCATCATATAATGATTGGTTCTTACGTGATATCCACCTTTACTGGATTCATCTAGATATATCTATGCCTGATGAAGTGCTAGAGAAACACAACTTGACTTCTCTACCTTTTTATAAACAGTTTATTTGGTATATTTTGCACTATAATAAAAAGGAACTTAGACGTGTTTTTTCGGTATTAGCTAATAAGAAAAACTATTCTATTGTTATACATTGCCACGAGGGAAGAGATAGGACAGGGATTATTGCTGCTCTAATTCTATTGTTGTTAGATGTACCAGAGGAGAATATTATTCAAGATTATTTGGCGAGTGATATGAAAACACAATACTCTGATTTAGAATTCTTATTGGATCAAATTGAAAATTTAGGCGGAATAAGAGAATACTTGAAATCTATTTATGTAACAGAAGAGATGCAAACCCAAATAAGAAAAATACTCGCACCCTAATAGCTGCTTTAATGTGCTCTTTTTTGGAAAATTGAAAATTAAAATAATCCAAAATCATCCAAAATCTCTTTTACAGTTACTATGTCCATGTTGTAATGCATTGCGATATCTTTATTTTTTTGTCCTTTCAATTTTTTT
>CAYRIM010000095.1:0-2477 GCA_964424445.1 uncultured Candidatus Saccharibacteria bacterium
CCACTATCATTCCATTCTGCATCTTGGTCTGGAGGTGCCATGAAGAGTTCGTAAGCTCGAAGAGCATCTGTGCCGTATCTTTGTATTAACTCGTCTGGAGAAACTATATTTCCTTTACTTTTACTCATTTTTGCACCCACTCTATAAACCATACCCTGGTTAAAAAGCTCAGAGAATGGTTCATCAAATTCTACTGCTTTTATATCATATAAAAACTTAATCCAAAATCTAGAGTATAGCAAATGCAATACTGCATGTTCTATGCCCCCTACATACAAATCTACGGGAAGCCAGTATTTTAATTTTTTTGCAAAAGTTTTATTTCCCAATCCGCCTTCAAGATTTGAGATTTTAGATTTTAGATTTGATTTTCCGAGCGCATAAGCGAGGAAGTACCAACAACTTCCTGCCCACTGAGGCATCGTATTTGTCTCCCTCTTGGCTTTACCTCCGCATTTAGGGCATTTGGTATTAACCCACTCTTCGATGTCTGCTAGAGGCGATTCACCAGTCCCCGTAGGCTCATATTTTTTTACTTCAGGCAGAAGCAGTGGTAGATCTTTTTCATCCAAAGGCACAACACCGCATTTATCACAATGAACTAAGGGGATGGGCTCTCCCCAATATCTCTGGCGGGAAAAAATCCAATCTCTAAGCTTATAATTGATAACTTTTTTGCCAATTTTCTTTTTTTCAAGCCATTCTGTTATTTTTTTTCTAGCTTCAGCAGAAGTCAAGCCGTCGAATTGATCAGAGTTTACCAGTATTCCATCTTCAGGATAACATTCTTTAAGATTTTTGACTTTTTCCCATAGTTTACCATCTTTTGGTTTTATGGATACTTTAAGGGGTAAGTTATATTTTTTTGCCATTTCAAAATCTCTTTTATCATGAGCATCGGCAAACACTGCGCCTGTTCCATAATCAGCAAGAACAAAATCTGATATCCAGATAGGCATTTCATCACCATTTACTGGGTTGACAACATAACTTCCAGTAAAAACGCCTGTTTTTTCTTTTTCTATGTCGGTTCTCTCAATAAAAGATCTTTTTTCTGTTTGTTTTATATATTTATCAACTTGTCTTCTTTGTTCATCAGTGGTGATTTTTTCAACTAAGGGATTCTCTGGAGACAAAAGCATGTATGTAGCAGAAAATATAGTGTCTATTCTTGTAGTGAAGACCTTGATTCCCGATTCATAATTCTTAATTCTAAATTCTATTTCCGTTCCTTCTGATTTTCCGATCCAGTCAGCCTGCATTTTTTTTACTTTTTCCGGCCAGTTTAGTTTATCTAGGTCTTTCAGTAGTCTGTCTGCATGGTCCGTTATTTTCAGCATCCATTGTTTTAGATTTTTCTTACTAACCTCTGCTCCACATCTTTCGCATTTTCCAGAAACTACTTCTTCATTAGCAAGACCGACTTTGCAAGAAGGACACCAATTTATGGGCATTTCTTTTTCATATGCTAGACCCTTCTTCCACATTTGCAGAAATATCCATTGAGTCCATTTGTAATAATCAGGATCTGTTGTATCTATTTCGCGAGACCAATCAAAACAAGACCCAATCTGCATCAATTGCTTTTTGATATTCTCTATGTTTTTTTCAGTATTTTCTTTGGGGTGTTTACCTTTTTTTATAGCATCGTTTTCTGCGGGCAAACCAAAAGCATCCCAGCCCATGGGATGGAGAACGTCATAGCCTTGGATTTTTTTTATTCTTGCTGCGACATCAGATAAGACATATCCTCTCCAGTGGCCGACATGAAGACCGCTACCCGAAGGGTAGGGGAACATATCTAGGCAGTAGTACTTGTTTTTAGGCTTGTCTTCTCTTGCTTCGTTAATTTTCGATTTTTCCCATATAGATTGCCATTTTTGCTCTATTTTCTGTGGGTTATAGTTATTCATATTAAGAATTATAACAAAAATAATTACTTTTAAAAAGTGACTAATTTTAAAACCCCGCGGATAGCGGGGCTTTGTTTTTTTATTAAGGATGACATAAGGCGGGGTGTTGACGACCAATCTTTCTTTTGATTGTTGGAGGCTTTTTACGAATCTCTTTCTTCTTTTCTCCGTCAATGTATTTTGCATTTTCTTCTTGGCTTACCGGACGATCGGTTTCTAGTGAAGCTTCCTCTTCTGTTGCTTTTTTTCTCAAGCTGACAGACCTCCCCTTTTTTATAATTTTAATGTGCTAGGCACATTGTGTGCTTAAAATTGAATAGTCGGACTTTGATTTGAGGTAATATAAAAAGTGACTATCGAAATTACTACAATCAAAACCACCCAAATCCAAACTGGAATTTTTATCTTCTTTTCCAAATATTCAACCTCTTCGGCAACAGTATCTATATCTCCTTCGATATTTGGAGTATCGTAATCTTCTGTTTTTTGATTTTCTTCTTCCATGGTTCAATTATACCCTAAAATCATATATATTGTCAATTATTTTGTATATTAAGCCACATT
>CAYRIM010000096.1:0-2476 GCA_964424445.1 uncultured Candidatus Saccharibacteria bacterium
ATTTATATTCGGCTCATCTAAACCATGCCACGAACTTACGCTGTCAATTGAGTTACTAGAAAAAGGCATATTTCTGGCATCGCCACATATAATAGTAACTTTAGAATATTTATTTAACTTTTTTAAAAATAGTCTTAATGCTAAGCAATTAGGATAGCCAAAATCTAAGGCAATTACTTCTCCTCTCGCTTTGCCTAAAATATTTCTTAAGAACCTTGCTGTCCCAGTAGCCCAATCCAGATGTATTTTACTTTCTTTCAAATCAAGGTTATTAATTATAAATTTCCATTCTTGTTTTAGTATAGAAAATTCTTTTTTAGAAAAATGCTTATACCATTCTTTTTTATACTCTTGGCCGAGAAATAATTCTTTCGTGTTTTGAATTTTCTTCTCGTTTTTATCCTTTAGGCCAAGTTTCCTAAAACAAACAATATCATTTATAATTTCAAATGATTTTCTGCACTTTTTACAAAATAGTTCTCCTTTATGAACTCTATTTTTCGTTCTTTTTTTTATCCTAAGGTCTAACTGTGATTTACATTCAGGACAAACAATAACTGAAGCTAATGAATATTTCATATTAATATATTCTACCAGATTAAATTAAAAAATAAAAAAGCCCGGATGATAAAATATTACTATCAACCGGACTTACGAAGAGCCTGCCTGCAATAACAAGGTGAATTATCCTTTTTTTGGGGTAAAAGGAACTCCACAATGTTTCACACTCGTGCTAGGACAACTCATAGAAAGCTCATTCGCCTCTTTTTCAGATCTTACTACAGGTTTCTCGTAAGGCTTCTTTTTTATCTGTTGTCTTTTATCCATAATTATCACCTCCTTTTCTGTCTTAATTCTTTTCTTAATCTGGCTTCTTTGCAGGCTCTTTTAGAAGGAGAAAAAAGATCTCCTTCTTCCATATAATTATAACCAAGGCATAATCTACAATATTGAAAAAGCTCGCAATTTGAACAAACGGGCAAATCCTTAATAGTTATAGAACGCATATTTAACATCTGGTCTGATTTGTTCCAAATATCAGAAAAGGTTCTCTCTTAGATTACCGCAACTAATCGGTAGTTGAACACAAGGATAAATTTCTCCATAAGGAGAAATATAGAAAGACATATGCCCGGCTCCACAAGGAATAGTATTAAAAATTCCCTGATAATCTTTTTCTAGCAGCACATTACCTTCTAAATCATCGTCTTTTTTCTGGAAAAGAGGATCTAAAAATACTTGCCTCAATTTTCTATCACTTATATAAAATCTCAGAGGTGATTTGTCGCCATCAATTTTGGGGCTAATTCTATAATCCGCTTGGAATTGAGCATCAAAATCTTTAGCCAATGCAGCAATAGCCCTATAATCATTCACATTCTGTTTCATAATCACGGTTGATATTTTAAGATTTACCCCTTTTTCTCTCAATATCTTTGCCGCTGAAACCGAGCTAAAAAATGAACCAGACACTCCAGTAATCCCATCGTGTGTTTGCGGATTTGTGCTATATATACTTATTGCCACCATTTCTGGAGAAAATGAAGCTATTCTATCTATTTTATCCCCATCTAACAGTGTTCCGTTGGTAAGCAATCTTACAGCAAAATGAAGTCTTCTTGCATAAGAAATAATCTCAAAGATATCTTTTCTTGTAAATATTTCTCCACCGCTCAGAGTAAGATAAAGGGTTCCAGCTTCGGAAAGTTGATGCAAAATCTCCTTCACTTTTGAAAAGCTTAATTCCTTTCTATCCTCAGGTGATAAATAGCAATGTTCGCAATCAAGATTACACCGATACGTGAGATCGAAGTGGCCAACAATAGGAATTTTATTCTGTGCTGCTTCTTCTCTCAAAATTCCAAAAACATTACTCCTTAGGTCTTCTTGACTTTCTTCAACTTCTTGCTCTATAGCGGCATCTATGCCAAAAGAAGACGAAAGAATTAAGTTCTTTCTCTTCATATCTAACAAAAAACTTGTACAATCTTTCTCTGCTTTTTTAAAATCAACATCAAATTCTTGGTAAATCTTTTCAATGATATCCCTGCTTGTTCTATTGCCATCTATCAACTCCCAAACTTTAGTAGCTACAGGATTCAAAACATTGATAGTACGACTCTCCAGATTTACTATTACTACTTGTCTATTTATTGAGCGATAAGCCACTGATTCAGAATTTTTCTCTAAAACCCCGGAAGAACCTAACATTTCTATTTTCCTTTCTTTTCTAAAATTATTCAATTTTCAAAACTGAGAAACGCTTCTCAGTAACTGGTTTTAATTTAACAGAATTAAACAATTTTGTCAAATTTTACCCCACGCTTCGCGCGGGACGGGGGAAAACAAAAAGCAGTTACCAAACCAATAACTACTTTTTTGTTTGGGATTTCTGGGGTATTATAATATATAGCGCAGGTTATGAAAAAAAAGATTTATTATAACAGTAAAATAATCGGAGAAATTATCTATCAAA
>CAYRIM010000097.1:0-2446 GCA_964424445.1 uncultured Candidatus Saccharibacteria bacterium
TGGAAGTGAAATATTTAAGAAAGGGAGAGGAAGAGGTAGCTACAGTTGAGTTGGGAGAATTGTGACAATAGATTAGGCGCTTATGATCATTACCCGATCTCGCTTTGCGAGATCTTTTTTTATTTCAATTTTTGGGCTTTTGAAATATTTTTTTGCTAATCTCGAAATCTTATTTGCTTGAGTTTCTCCTATTTCGAGAAAAAGCGTTAAACTTTCCCATTCTTTTTCTTTGATTTGTTTAAATAGTTTTTCGAAGTATTCCAAACCTCCTTTTCCTCCATAAAGAGCTGATTTTGGTTCGTATTTTATACTTAGTTCTTTTCCTGTTCCGAGCCAAGCCAAGGGAAGTTCTTCTTTGGTTAAATAAGGCAGGTTGGCTACTATGATATCGGGCTTTTTAGCCCATTTTCTATATTTGGGGTTTTTGAATTCAGAAAGTAGATCCGATCTTTTGAACCTAACTTGGAATCTTGTTAACTTGTTATCTTGTTTTAGTTTTCTGTAGTTTTTTTTCGCAATATTTAGGGCTTTGTTGGAAATATCGGTAGCGATTATATGGTATTTTGGGAGATGTTTTGCGAGCGTTAGGGCGATGCAACCGGAGCCGGTGCCAATCTCTAGGATTTTGGTAGGGGTACGTTGCAACGTGCCCCTGCAGAATTTCAAAATTTCATCTATCAATAATTCTGTCTCGGGGCGGGGAATAAGGACATTCTTGTTTACTAAAAAATCAATTCCGTAAAATTCTTTTTTGCCTGCGAGATAAGCAACGGGATAGTATTTTTTTCTTTTATTAATTATTTTTTTGTATTTTTGGTATTGGAAATTGGAAATTGGAAATTGGAAATTCATGTGTAGCTTTTCTTTTGTTAAACCCAAAATATGGCAAAGCAAAATTTCTGCATCTAGATGAGCGGAATATATTTTTGTTTTGTTTAATTCATTAATACCGTATTTTAGCGCTTGTTTTATGGAAGTTATTGACATAAGAAACTCATTGTGATATTATTAATTATAATTCATTCTTTGTTAATTATCAATATTAGCATGAATTAGTAAATAATTCGAATATTAGTTAGCATGATACCATTTAGATGTACAATTTGTGGAGAGGTGACAGCATCAGAGGAAAAACCTTCTGATTGTCCTTTTTGTGGCGTAAAGGCAAAATATATAAGGAAAATTAATGAAGTCGACGGAAAGGAAATATTTGAGATAAAAAACCTTACAGATGAATCCTTAAAGAACTTAATGACAGCTCTTAATCTTGAAATATCCGATGCTTCTTTTTATAAATGCTCTAGCGAAAAGAGTAATAGCGAGCATCTTAGGGCAATATTCAAACGTCTAGCAAAGATTAAAAGAGAGCATGCTGATGTTATGCGTAAATTTCTCGGGCTTGATAGTGTAGATTTTAATGGAGAAGAGTGCTATAAGCTGGATATGCAAAATCTACAGGAAGCAAGGGATAGAGAAGAAAAAATAATTAAATTCTATAAAAAAGCTATGGCTGAAGCTAGAGAAGCTAAGATTTCTTCTTTTTTTAAAGCCTTGATTGAGGTAGAAGATGGACATATGGAAATTTTGGATAATGCAGCATAGGGTGTAAGTAGGGAAATAAGAAAATATGAAAATAAGGCAGAGTTCTTTGAAAAGTTAAATATAAAAAAAGGCTTGCCTCGAGCGAGCGAAGCGAGTCGAGAGGAGGGATATTCATGGAAGACAGAAAGAGAGAAAGTGTAGGAGAGAGCAGGGAGGTTACCTGTCATATTGCTGTCAGAGTAGTGGCAGGAGCATGGCCTTGCAGAGAGTTTTGTAATGGGTGTCCTCACAAAGAGGATGGAAAAGGATTGCCCATAAAGCTCTTAAGAGAAGGGGGTTCGTGCTTTATACTCGGCGTAACGCCTACCGATCTTAATTCAGGAAGAGAAGAGTTTTGCAGACTTTCTGTGATTCTCAATCCTAATGATGAAAGAGATTTAAAGGCTCTCAAGGCCTTAGTCGATTTAGCTCGGATCAGAGAAATTGCTGATGCTAAATTGAGACAAAAACTTGGTTATCCTGTATGATTTTCCAGAAATCAAAAGCTGCTTTTATAAAGCGGCTTTTTTGTTTTTAAAAAATCACATATAATATTATTATGAAACTTGTTTTTGATATAGAAACAATTGGGGATGATTGGGGAGAAATGGATGAAAAAACCAAAGAATCTCTTACTCGTTGGGCAAAAAGAGAATCACCTAGTGAAGAAATTTTTAATGCCAAAAAGCAAGATATTATAGAGGGGTTGGGCTTTTCGCCTCTGACTGGGGAAATAGTAGCTCTGGGAGTCCTGGATGTAGAAAAAGAAAAAGGTGCTGTATATTTCCAAGCACCAGATCAGGGGTTGAGAGAAAGCGAAGAAGATGGAGTAAAGTTGAAACCTATGGATGAGAAAGAAATTCTT
>CAYRIM010000098.1:0-2428 GCA_964424445.1 uncultured Candidatus Saccharibacteria bacterium
AGTTTTCTCGAAAGTAGAGAGCGATGAGGCCACTATTATTTATTTTAACAACAAGGATTATAAAGAAATAAACAGATTAAAAGATGAAATGAGAAAAATCTTTCCAGCACCAAGATATCTTATGATGACAAAAAATATTAAAGAGGTATTAATGCCAAATACATTCCATATTCCAGAAGAAAAAGATTTAGCAATAGAAAATAATGTTTTGGATAATTTCTTGGGATAAAAAAACAAGGAACAGCCATAGCTGTTCCCTACGAAAATACAAAATAATTTATTTTCAAAACATTATTCCACAATCATCCTATTATCCACCGCCACAACACCCTTATCATCAACCATCAAAGGATTAATATCTAATTCCTGAATTTGAGGATGGTTTATCATGAGATTGGATATTTTTATCAATGTATCTATGATCGCTTTTTTGTTCAAAGGTTTTTTTCCTCTTATTCCTTCTATTATTGCTTTTGATTTCAATTCCCCCAGCATTTTTTCAATATCAAAACGAGACAGGGGAGCGAGACGAAAAGAAGTATCCGCTAAAACTTCTACATATACTCCTCCGAGACCAAATCCGATGAGGGGGCCGTGTACTGGATCTCTTTTTGCTCCGATGTAGAATTCTTGATTTAGAGTGATCATCTCATAAACCATCACACCATTGATCTTTGCTCTTGGTCTTTTCTTTTTCACATTTTTCATAATTTGTCTGTAGGATTTTATAGCACTAGTCATGTTTTTTACGCCCACTATTACCCCGCCTACATCACTTTTGTGAATAATATCAGGGGAATCGATCTTGAAAACAACGGGGAATCCTATTTTCTTTCCTATTCTGGTAGCTCGAAAAGCATTTTTTACCAGTCTTGATTTTAGTGTAGGGATTTTGTATTTTTTCAAAATGTAGTCAGCTTTAGATCCGGCGATTAAGCTTGATTTACACTTCTCATTTCTTATTGTTTTATTGATTTTTTGTTTTATTGATTTTTTGATTCTAATAATTTTTGGCGGATGAATACGCCCTAGCTCTTTTTCTCTGTTTTCGTAAAAAGTTATTTTTTCCAGAGCCTGAATGGTTCTTTCTGGATATTCGAAAACAGCGCGAGATTCTTTTTCAAAAATTTTTATTCCCTTACTCACTTGTTCTCCTCCCATATAGACAGGAATAATAGTTTTATCAGAATTCTTTATCTTATTTAAAATTATTTTACTGGTTTTTTCTATTTCGGTAGAAGTTTGGGGAGTAAGAAGCATTAAGATAGAGTCAACATTTTTGTCTTTCTCTACGACGTCTAAAGCTTTTTTGTAGCGGATAGTATTGGCATCACCTATAACATCAATTGGATTCAAGGTATTGGCTGCGGGAGGCAGGGCTTTCTTTAGTTTTTTTATTGTTTTGTCTTCAAGATGAGCTAATCGAAGTCTTGTTTTTTCTATTGCATCAGTAGTCATTACTCCTGGTCCGCCGGCATTGGTTATTACAGCGACTCTGTTTCCTTTAGGCATTTTGAGTTGAGAAAATCCTTCAGCCCAGTCAAACATGTCTTCTAGGGATTGTGCTCGAATTACTCCACTTTGTTTGAAAAGGGCGCTGACAGCTGCATTGGACCCAGCCAGAGATCCTGTGTGAGAGGATATTGCCTTGGCTCCTGCTTCAGTAGTGCCGGCCTTGAAAATAATAAGAGGTTTTTTCAGAGTCAATTTCTTTGCGATTTTGCGGAAATCATCCCTATCCTTTCCTTCAGCTACGCTTTCCAGATAAGCAATTATAACTTTTGTGTTTTCATCTTTTTCCAGATAGGGAAGAAGATCTAGTTCTGTTATGTCACTTTTGTTGCCAAGAGAAAAAAATCTGGAAAAACCAATATTACTAGCCAAAGCCCAGTCAAGTATTGCGGTACAAACTGCCCCTGATTGAGAGATGACAGCTACATTTCCTTCTTTGGGCATGGCAGAAGCAAAAGAAGCGTTGAGATTTATTTTTGTATCTATGTATCCCAGGCAATTTGGTCCCAGGATTCTTGTCTTATATTTTTGGGCAATTTGAATAATTTTATCTTCAAGTTTCTGTCCTTCTTTTCCTATTTCTCCAAACCCGGCAGAAATAATTACTGCTCCTTTTATTTTTTTTCTTCCGCATTCTTCTATTACTTGGGGAACGAAGGGGGCGGGTATTATTACTATAGCCAGATCTACTTTTCCTTTTATGTCGAGCACTGAATTGAAATTTTTGAATCCCAATATTTTTTTTATTTTTTTATTAATATTTACAGGATAGATTTTTCCCTTATAACCGCCTTTTACAATATTAAATAAAACTTGGTAACCAAGTTTTTCTCTATGATTTGAAGCGCCTATTATAGCAATAGATTTTGGAGAAAGAAAATCGAGATTCATAATTATTGATTTATTTCAAACTATC
>CAYRIM010000099.1:0-2415 GCA_964424445.1 uncultured Candidatus Saccharibacteria bacterium
ATATCATAAACTCTATATGTGTATCTCTTATTGTTATGATGGATATATATGTCATCTCCCACCACCAATTTATCCAAAATACTAAAAACTGTATTGTATTCTCCCTTGCTCCACCAATAATAAGAAGAGTGACCCGTAATAAAAACATTACCTATCTCTCCAGGAAGCGCAGTATCTGGATAATGAACTACTCCGTCAAGTAAAAGCTTGTTGATAATAGACTGTTTTTTTGATTCAGCATACACTATTGGTGCTTCTACGCCTATTTTTGGTACAAACAAAGTATTGTTTGGTTCTGCATTTTCTCCTATATCTGGGAACCTTATCCCCCACCATTTTCCAGAATGATCATCAATGTAATTTACATACCACCACCACTTGACATTATTCCATACAGCAGGACCGTTCACCACACTATAAACTGCGCTAAAAACAACAATAGTTACTATAATAAACTTCGAACTTTCCAGTATCATGCCTCCAAAAACAGCTAATTCTCTTTTTAGCCAGTGAGGAATAATTCCTTTTCGAGCAAAATAAGGTTTTTCTTCTTTTTTCATTTTTATTGACTTAAAGCAAATAGCCGAGGAGGCCCCGTCCATTCGACAAGCTCAGGATGGGGTTTCGCCTCTTTATTTATATTTTTATTGTTCGACTCAAGAGTCTTAATCTTTAAATGCCGGGAGAGGGACTCGAACCCTCACGGACTTGCGTCCATACGATTTTGAGTCGTACGCGTCTTCCAGTTCCGCCACCCCGGCCTACGCGCCTGCCCTATTGAATGACAGGGTCTGCCAGTTCCCCGCCCGCCTTCGCCTGAGGCGAAGCCGATGGTGGGCGCGGCGCCACTCGGCCAAAAAACAACTAATACCGTTAATAAAAAATAAATAATAAGAGCCAAACAACTCCTAAAATTATATAATAAAAACTTTATTTACAAAACTTTAATCTCTCTTATCTTTTCCTTTTCTCCACTAATAATGTTTACATAATAAAGAGTATTCTTTCTCCATTTCAAAATACAACCAGGATATTTTCCCAGTTCTTGTTTTCTTATTTCTGTTTTTTTCTTCCTTACCCATTTACGGATAGATTTTGGTTTTCTTTTCTCTGCCATATAAATATTTTAACAAAAAATAAGGTTTTTTGCAAAATAAAAAGAGCACTCCTCTTTTTGAGTAGTGCTCATAAAACCTTTTTTAGTTTAGTTAAGCATGCTTTTTGTTCTTAGTATTTTTGAAAGGTCGAAACCGAACAAATCTCGTCCTTTTTATCTCAGCATCCTCTTCGTACCACTCGCCAAGATAATTTTTCTTTCTTACCTTTATTACTCTTCCCTCTTTCTCCCGACGAATCCTTCCTGCTTTCAGGGAAGGACTGAACAATACTCCTATCCTAACATTGCCTTCAGCTGTTACCCTGTAGAGAACTCCCTTGCTCCATCGATGCATGCTCTCGGGATGTTTTTCTTCTGCCTCTCTTATCATTTCTGCTTTCTTTCTTCTTAGATATTTTGCATAACCCCTGGCAACTCTATGTCCACCCGCCATTTTCAAATCCTCCTTTTCTTTTTATTAAGGTTTCTTTTGTTTAACTAATAAAATTTTAGCATATGTAAGCGTCTTTGTAAAATAGGAATGACAGACGTAAGTCTGTCATATGACGCACTCACGTGCGTCATTCCTTTTAATAATTCTAAATATAAACCTCCTATTCATACCTCAACGCTTCTATCGGATTTTTACTTGAAGCTTGTTTCGCAGGATAGATTCCAAAAATAAGACCGACACCAGCAGATATAATAAATGCCAAAAATATTGTCTGGTACGGAACAGCAAAAGCCCACCCAGATATACCACCAAACTTTTGTATAGCAAGGGTTATAAGAAAAGAAAAACCAAGCCCAATAGATATACCTACAATACCACCAATAGAAGTCAAGATAACAGCTTCAATCAAAAATTGATTTAGAATATCACTATTCCTTGCTCCTATTGCCTTTCTGAGACCTATTTCCCTGGTTCTTTCAGTAACAGAAACAAACATAATGTTCATTATGCCAATCCCCCCTACTATCAAAGCTATGGCAGCTATCGATGACAGCAACAATGTCAAGATGGAAGTAATAGTAGAGACCAATTCTGCCGTCTCTTTCTGACTCATTACTTTGAAATCATCTTTCGATAGATTCCCTTCGGGATTGTTAATATTATGTCTATCTCTCAAGGTAATCCTAATACTTTCTACTGCCTGATCTATCACTTCTTCGTTCTTTGCCTTTACTACTATAAAATTAACACTATCAACCCCAGCTATTAACTTTTGAACTGTTTTTACTGGAATAAATATGGTTTCATCTTTATTCATAAAAAACTGACCGCCCGTTTCTTCCATAACTCCTATAACCCTAAGGCT
>CAYRIM010000100.1:0-2408 GCA_964424445.1 uncultured Candidatus Saccharibacteria bacterium
TTTAGAGGATCTTTTTGGATTAGGCGAGATAGTTGCAAAAAGTATTTATGATTATTTACATGATAAAAAAAATATAAAGTTTCTTGAGAAGCTAAAAGAAGTTGGTGTTGAAATACAAAAAATCAAGAAATCAAAAAAACTAGAAAATAAGTCTTTTGTTATAACCGGCGCTTTAGAAAAATTTTCTCGTGAAGTGGCGGAGGAAGAAATAAGAAAAAGAGGAGGAAAGGCTTCTTCTTCGGTAAGTGAAAAAACAGACTTTGTAGTATCGGGGAAGAACCCAGGAAGTAAGTACGATAAAGCGAGAAAATTGGGAGTAAGGATCATAAGCGAGAAAGAGTTTTTGGGGATCTTAAAATAATGCATTACGGCTCCATTGTGGAAAATGGAGCTAGCATCACTTTCGCTGGAATGACAACAAAAAAAGGTATTTTTTCAATTATAAAAGCCCGCAGCTTATATAAGCCTACGGGCTTTTTTGTCTCCACTATAAATCATAAATAGGATTTATAGTGGAAGACCAGGGATCTTAGAATAAACTTAAATTCAATGGGAGATTGAGTTTTACAAGTGTCACTATCGTAAGAAATAAAGTGTAACCCACACTGCAAGCGATAAATCCATCTGCTTTATCCAGGAATCCTCCATGGCTTCCGAATGTTTCGCCTGAATCTTTGATATCTACTGCTCTTTTGAACATTGATCCAGCAAGGTCTCCTAGTATATTGAATACTGACCCCAAAAATATAAGAATAGCAAGGGAATAAACGTCTATCCTTATTATTTCTGGGTTAATGAGTCGATTTTGAACTATTAAACAGATAATAAAAGAGAGTAATATCCCAGCTATGGCTCCTTCCCAAGTTTTATTTGGACTGACAACGGGAGCGAGTGGCTTGACATCCCATTCTCTTTTTTTGGCATAAGATCCGAAAAGATATGCGCCCACATCTGTCATGTAGTTGTTAAAAGCCATGAACATAAGCCAGTCCACACTGAATTTTATCATCATAATAAACGCAAATAACATCGGTACGGAAATAGATATGATTCCTAAGGTGGTGTCTCTTCTCAGATTGACCTTCTTGTTGGTTTTTGCGGCTTCCCTTAATCCTCTGTGTACTTCGCGGATTGAAATTATAGTAAAAACAATTATAAGGGTTCCGCCTCCCCATTCTCTCAAAAAAAAATAAACCCCAAGTACTAGTAAGCCTAAAACGAAACCAAAGGCGATTTTATTTTTTTTGAGCTTTCGAAATCCCTTCTTTGTTTTTTTTATCATGTTATTCTCCTCCCGGCTTATTCGAGGTAAGCCTTTTTTGTAAATGTGCGTTTTTTGCTTTACCTACGATATTTTACCATTTAGCAATTGATAAATCAAACAAAATAAGATAATATTAATAAGAAATAATTAACCATACGAAATGGCCATATCAAAAAAAGACGTAGAGTATAATGCTCAGCTGGCAAGGCTTGAGTTAAGTGAAAAGGAAAAAGAGAAATTTACTTCTCAGCTTTCTTCTATTTTGGATTATTTTTATAAACTCGGAGAACTTAATTTAGAAAAAGTAGAACCCATTTATCAGGTTACAGGGCAGGAAAACATTATGAGAGAAGATGAGGTGGTTAATCAGGAGAGAAATAAAGATTTTTTGAATAATGCTCCAAGTGAAGAGGATGGGTTTATTAAGGTGAAATCAGTATTTTGACATTGTTTTATGGCTTCATGGCTTTATTGTCGAATAAGCATTCTTTAGCAATGAAGCAATGAAACAATGAAACAATAATGTATTTTCATGAAAAATCTAACCATACAAAAAGCCTCAGATTTATTAGAAAAAAAAGAAATTACTAGTACCAATCTAGTAAAATATTATTTGGATAGGATAAAAAAAATCGACAAGAAAGTCGGTGCTTATCTTTTGGTTAACGAAAAAGGAGCTTTAGAAAAAGCAAAAGAAGCAGACGAAAGGATAAAAAAAGGTAAAAGAAGAGGAATTTTGGACGGGATACCCTATGGAGTTAAAGACGTGATTGTAACAAAAGATATAGAAACTACAGCAGCGAGTAAAATCCTAGAGGGTTTTATTCCTCCTTTTAACGCCACAGTTGTCCAAAAACTAGAAGATGCCGGAGCAATCATTCTTGGAAAACTCAATTGCGATGAATTTGCCATGGGTTCTTCTACGGAAAACAGTGCTTATCAGATAACTCATAATCCTTGGGATTTAGATAAAGTTCCTGGGGGCTCTTCTGGGGGCTCTGCAGCAGCTCTAGCTGCTGATTTATGTGTTTTTGCTCTGGGCACTGACACAGGAGGCTCTATCCGTCAACCTTCTTCTTTTTGTTCTACGGTAGGTCTCAAGCCAACCTACGGAAGAGTTTCTCGTTATGGAGCTATCCCTTAT
>CAYRIM010000101.1:0-2365 GCA_964424445.1 uncultured Candidatus Saccharibacteria bacterium
TCTTCTATTGCAAAAAATATTATTTCTGAAACTTTAATAAAAATTTCCTCTGCACTTCCCATTCCGATATACAAGTCTTTCTTCAAATATACCTTTCCTGCATCAATCCCTTCATCTACTTGAATAGCAGAAATCTTGGTATAATAAATCTTACGTTGAATCAAATTTTGAAGAGGGCTTCCTCCCCTTCCAAAAGGAAGATCCGTCATATGAAACACAACACATTCAAAATTTTCGTAAATTTCTTTAGGGATTATCCAAGACCAATGGGGGAAAAATATGTATTGAGGTTGTAAAATTTTCATCTTTTCTAAAATTAAATCTTCTCTCTTAGTGATTAAAAAAACTTTATACTTATTTTTCAAAATCTTTTCTAATTTTCTTGTATTTTCTACATTCCAAGACTTTATAGTAGCTATTACAATATTTTCTCTCACTTTTCTCCTTTCTTGACGCTCTCTAAAAATTCTCATATTCTTCTAGCATTTTTTCTTTTCTTCAACAACTTCGCCCCTATCTATGATAGTTTTTCCACTTCGTCTTTCGCAACAGCCCATAAGAGTTTACCATTGACTAAGAAAAGAAAACCAAGAACAGAATAATGAGCAATTATATATCCCATAGATTATCTCACCATACATACAAAATTTTTAGGATAGCTTTCTTTATCTGACCAATTCCAGTATTGCACACTTCCAAGGTAGTGCGTACAAATTTGATATCCATCACCTTCTCCATATGGACGAATAATCACTTTTCCCATAGGGAGCTCCAACTCATTGATTATTTATTAGTTCGTAAACGAAGTCCACAAATAATTCGAAATTTAAAAAAGGGCTCACCCTTCTTGAAAATGCCTTTTCTGATGCTATGGCAATGTTTATACCCTTATCTGCCAATCTTTGTTCTACTGCGACAATAAAATTTACAAGCCCTAAAGAGTCTAAATATCCATTTCCAGCAAAAGCTGCAATTGGCATTTTAAGACTTATTTCTTCATCCGTTTCTATAGAATTTATCTCACAAACCTCTTTAAAAGCTTCTTTAGCAATTTCATAAACTTCATCTTTTGTCATTATTTACCTCCTTTATTCTTCTTTTTTTGAATCTAATATTATAAGGCATATCCTCTATATTATAATAAACATTAATTTTCACAGGAACCTTATAATTCTCCAACTTAGAAGTGCAATATTTCTTAACTTCTTTAATCATCGCCTGTTTACTCTTACCTTCTTCTACCAATATGTCTGCAGCAACAATTTGCCCTACTAAAGGATGAGATCCACCATAAACAACACAGTCTTTTACAAAAGGAATTTCCAAAATAACCCCTTCTACCTCTTGAGGCAATACTTTCAAGCCCCCCACATTTATAATTTCCTTTTTTCTACCAACAATTTTTAAATACCCATCCTCAGTCTCCACTACCAAATCTCCTGTCTTAAACCATCCATCTTCTGTAAAACTGTCCATAGGGGCATTCAAATACCCAAGAATCTGAGTTTTACTTCTAAGCCAAAGCTCTCCATCCACAATTCTATATTCAATTTTTGGATCATCTATTTTTAAATAAGTAGATAGAGATGACCTTCCTATTACCCGAACACTTCCCGTTTCGCTAGTGCCAAACCTTTGGAGAAATTTCACATTTGGAAAAACCTGTTTTAACCTTTTTAAAAGTAATTCATTCATAGGTTCCGCCCCATAAGGGACTATCATTAGTGAAGAAAGATCATATTTTTCATATACCTTACTAATCATAAAAAGAGTTAAAAAAGTAGGAGAAGTAGGAAGAACATTTATTTTATACTTCTCTATACAACTTGCTATATAATCCGGATCTCTCTTTTCAGGGATTACCAGACAAGCTCCTCTGCTTAATATATCCAACATAGAATCTATCCCACCAATATGATCAAACACCAAAAATATCAAAAACCTAAACTGTTTCCCTTTTTTGGAAAGATAAGAATTAACTAAATTATCTAAATCATGAATCATTGCTTTCGGTTTTCCCGTACTTCCACTGCTAAAAAGTATTAAACCAGCTTTGTTTTTTTCTCTAAGTTTGCTTATCAATGGATGGAGATTTTCCTCTATTGAGAAAGCATTAATGTCAACTAAGTTCTTTTCGGTTTCAAAAGACAGTATTTTAGTTACAAACCCCTCTTTTAATCTTTTCTCAACTTCTTCCTTGCTATCAATAGTGATAGGAACAATTATATTTCTGTTTAAAAAAAGTGAGAAAAATAAAGAAATAGATGCAATAGAATAATCAGAAATAATAGCTACAACCTCTCCAGGGCTGACTTTCTCCTTAATAAGGGAATAATAATAGACAATTTTCTTCAGAAATTCTAAA
>CAYRIM010000102.1:0-2343 GCA_964424445.1 uncultured Candidatus Saccharibacteria bacterium
GAAGTTTAAGATGGTGGTATGAAGCATTAATCAGAGGATTGGGTGGGAGTGCATGCGATCCTACTAATTCAAAGTGTGAAGGGAGAAATCACTGCGATGCCTGTGAATTATTCGGGTGCACGGGATGGAGCAGGAAGTTTGTTCTTCATATTGAAGCTCTAAATGAGTCCTTTGCACCTTTTATCATCACTAAACCATCTGGTTCTAAAAAGCCTTATTTCTTAGGTTATTACAATTCATCTGGTAGAACATATAAAAGAAATGGAGGTTTACTAGGAGGATATAAATTAGTTTTTTATTCTGAAGAAGATAAGGCGGAATTGATTAAATTATTACTTAAGATTGCTGCAGAATGGGGACTGGGTGCAGGAGTTCAAAAAGGGTTTGGTATAGTGCATATTGAGGACAAGATTAATTTTTCTAATGTAAAGCCATTTATAAATCAAGATTTTTTACAAGAAAAAAATTACAGGTTGCCCTTACCACGAATAGATCAATTTTTCTTTTACAAAATACCATTTAAAAATGAATCTATTCCAAAAATCCGAGAAATCGTGAGTCCCCGCATTTATAAAACAACGAATGACAATGACCCTCTAAATGAAACTTTTGAATCCTACCCATATATCCCCACATCTCCCTGGGTAAGGCAATCTTTACGAGGGTTATTTAGGGATAATAATGTATTACGACATTATGTAATGGGATTTGTCAGTGTTAGGGAAAAACCAAAACCAGTACATCTGGATTGCTGGGAGCATTCTATATCTGAAGATAGAAATAACAAAGGAAAATATTATTGCACTACCTGTAGAAATGGAGGAATAAGAGAGCAAGATGTTTTGAAAAAAACAGGCTCAAAGATTTTTGTGTCTCACATTTATAACAAAAACACCTTTAAAAATGGGGGAAAACCAGAATGGGAAATGAAAATATGGGGTTGGATTCCAGAACTGCCAAAAAAGTTAGGAACTAAAAGAGATAAGGTAAAAAATATGTTACAGTCCAACATCAAAAGTGGAGAGTTTTGGAAAAACGCTTTTGATCTAGCTGATAATCCTGTCATTGTTGAAAGAATTTGGGAGAAGTGGGACATAAATTCCCATATACTTTTAGATCCCGGGGGTAATTTTTATGAATGAAAAGATTTTTGATTATTACCTTTCTAAGGCAAAAAGACACTCTGACACAGAACGCTCTGGCACAGAATGTCCTGACACAAAAATTGCCAAAAGCAAAGAAGAAATATTGAATAAAGTGATAAATGACAGAGAAGCAAAAGACATCCGCAATTTTTACCCCAACCCAGAAGACCTGGAGTACCTCCCCGAAAACTCTGTCCTTATGAAAATTTCTTTCACTCTCAAAAAGCCCTATACGAGTAAGGATGAAGGAGAGTTTCACATTATCGACGATAACGATAAAATCTTTGAAAATCCCATCGTTAGAGATAAATTTACAGGTCTTCCGATGGTAAGACCTTCAACATGGAAAGGACATTTAAGATTTGCTGCTGAGAAGGTTGAATGGGATAAGGGGAATAAAAAGAAAATCACAAAAAGGCTTTTTGGAAACGAATCCGGGGATGATAATTCATTAAAGGGCAGGCTCTACTTTTTCCCAACATTCTTTAAAGATAAGGCAGAAAAAGATGTGATAACTCCATTAAAAAGAGATACAAGAACTCCCGCGCGAGGACCAATATCTATTGAAGTTATGAAAGCAGGTAGTAAAGGAGATTTTTACCTTCTCTATATTCCGTATCCAAAAGGAAAGAACTTCCAGAAGGAGCAGATTGAAGAAGACTTAAGGTTTGTTGCTGAGGCGTTGAAATGTATGTTCTACATCTATGGATTTTCGGCGAAGAAAACATCCGGGTTTGGGGTGATAAAGCAATTGAAAGATGAAGAAGTTGAAGTTTATCCGAAGGATAGGAAAGAACTATTTTCAATCTTATATGCTCAATAAAAGCATTAAGGATGGTGCATAGAA
The DNA here is from genome assembly GCA_964424445.1 of uncultured Candidatus Saccharibacteria bacterium. Classification (GTDB taxonomy): domain Bacteria; phylum Patescibacteriota; class JACPGU01; order JACPGU01; family JACPGU01; genus CAYRIM01. The sequence continues at coordinate 1,993 of CAYRIM010000102.1, forward strand.
ATGAGTATAGAACAAATTGAAAAGATTAAAAAGAAAGGGAAACAGATATTAAAGGGAGAAATAGGAGCACTACTACATGATATCGGGAAATTGCATCCGAGTTTTGTTAAAAGACAGTCTTTAGAAAATATAAAAGGACCTCATCATGCAAGAGATATTGATAATTTTATTGACAAGACGCTTATAGATTGCTTTAGAATTCTCAAGATAAGTATTGCTGGTGAAGAAAACACAATTTATGATTTAATTAGATGTCATCATGATGCAAAAGGTGTTATTTTAGAATGCTTAGCAAAATGCGACCGAAAAGACTCTGCAGATGATAAAGGTATTGTGAGAAAAAAGCAATCC
>CAYRIM010000103.1:0-2324 GCA_964424445.1 uncultured Candidatus Saccharibacteria bacterium
CAATTATCGCAATATTACTATGATACCCTAAGAGTTTCACAAAAAATCTTAAATTTTCAAAATTTTCGTACACAAACTCTCGAGCTTTTTTGATGAAATCTCTAAGCTTATCTAAGCCAATACAATCCACAGATTTGGGAGTCTCAATATTAAAAAAAATCTCGGTCAAAGAAATAAGTTGACTTAACACTACAGCATGTTTATCGATTTCATCAATTTTCTGCATATTCACCCCTTACCTCAACTCCTGCTAACCTACTCCTCCAAGATATATAATTTGTCCCGTTATAAAATTACTCTTCTCATCCATAAAAAACTCTATTAAGCTAGCAATATCATCAAAGTTCCCAAATCTTCTAATAGCCTGCATTTCTAACAATCTATTTATCTTATTTTCAGGAACATTTTTAATCAGATCCGTTGGTGTAGGAGTAGGACCTATAGCATTAACAGTGATCCCAAAAGGCGCAAGCTCTCTTGCAGCTATTTTAGTAAGAGTCTCAACCGCTGATTTGCTAGCAGCATAAATTGATTCACCTTCAAGACTTAGAGGACGAGCTACCGTGGTAATATTTATAATTCTTCCTTTTTTTTGTTTCATCATAACCTTAGCCACCTCTCTCAGAAAAAGAAAAGTTCCATAGAAATTTGTTGAAAATATTCTTTTCACAGTTTCTAAAGGTGTCGTTAAAATGTGATTCATAGAAGCAATTCCTGCATTATTAATAAGCACATCTATTTTCCCAAATTTATTTGCTACATTTTTTACCATCTCTACCACTAACCTTTCATCACTTACATCCAATCTATAATGGTAGTAATTTTCATCTTTTATACTTGCTCCTCCACGACTACATCCTACAACCATCCATCCTTTACTTAAAAAATATTCCGAAAGCTCTTTACCTATCCCCTTTCTGGTTCCAGTAATTAAAATAATTCTACTCTCCATTTCACTCCAACCTCCCCAAAAATTTAGTTTTAATATTACCCAATATCAAAGTCCAGCCTTCTATCACCCTGCCTCCATACTTTATATACTCCTCATCCGTTATTCATCACTTTCCTTATCGCCCTCCACAAAAGCCTACTCTAGGTCTTATCTTCCCTCCATAGAATCGCGAACTGTAAATTCACAAATAGTCCTTCCATATGACATTAATCTCCTCCTTCAAACTCTCCTATTCTTCTTTAAAAAATCTTCTAAATGCTCCCTTACCTTTTTATATCCACTACAATTTCCTTCCTACAGACTCCGGTATGTTTCTAATTTTGACTCCTCTAAAAGGTTACAATTTGTACTTTCTTTATGTGCTCACCGCTGAAAATACTACATTCCTAATAGCCACTTTATGTTATTTCATTACTCCGTATCCAACTTAACAAAAATTCAACTATTCTTGTAGCCCCTTTTCCATCAACAAGTTCTTTACCTATCGAGCTTCTTCTATTCCTTTCCTCAAAACTAATAAGTTTTGTTAACAAGTCTTTAATTCTTTCAAATAATCTCTCTCCTTCCCACCAGCCTGCATTCCTTATGAAGCCTGCTCTTTCCCATTCATTTACATTATCCAACTGATTATCAGCAATTGCAATAGCTATAGTAGGAAGCCCTATCCTTGCAAGTTCATATAAAGTTTGTCCACCAGCTGAAATAGCAACATCGGAGTTAAGCATCACCTGCTTCATTTGCTCTGCGCCAAGATAAAACATAAGCTCAGTATTTTTATCTGCTATAGCCTTTATTTCATGAACACTTCGAAATCCCCTTCCTACTATAACATACTTTTTTAACTCCGGCAGTTCCTCATTTAGGAGCTTCAAAACCTTTGGCGTCATATTTCTCATATCATCTCCACCAAAAGCTACCATAATGCTCTTCACTGTCTTCCTTATTTCCTTTTCTGGAACTTTCCAGAATTCTTTTCTCAGAGGAATGTATTTCGTTCCAAGCAGATAAATCATGCTTTCTTTCTCAGGGTAATCTAGATCCTTTGCATGAATATTTCCGTTGACAACAATGCCTCTTGGGTAGTCTATTCGTTTGTTATCATCTATATAGACAGGAAGTTTCACTAATTCAGATAAATCTTCGTAGAATTCCTTGTCTGCCAGATAGCTATCAATAATAACTATGTCTGAACCCTTTATTCTTTCAAAAACTTGTTGATTTATCTTTAACCAATCAGTAATCTCATAGTTTGCACCTTTTATAAGCCCAGTTATAGAATCATCACCGTTTATAAGAAACTCTGGTTTTATACCTTTTTCTTCAAAAGCTTGATATAAAGATAAACACCTTGTTATATGTCCAAAACCTATGT
>CAYRIM010000104.1:0-2293 GCA_964424445.1 uncultured Candidatus Saccharibacteria bacterium
ATATTTGTTCAAAATAAAAAGTGGTATAGATTATTTAACAAAAGAGGCAAGAAAATCAATAAAAATGTATATCAAAGTAGCCTTGGTATTTGTGACAGTAGTATCGGCATTTATACTGGGAGTAGAGGGCTACAAAGTCTTAAACGATCCATATTATGTAATACCGTATCCTAATGACTTGATGTGGCTGATAGTTGCGGTTTTTCTATCATGGTTAATAGGACTCAAAGGCATCGATATACTAAGAGAAACAGCTCTAATTAAGAAAACCGAGTATCTGGTGGAAGATATAGGACCAGTCTTGGATTTTAAGCCACAGAGAGCACCGATGAAAGGGGAACCTTGTGAATTTTCGATAAATATCCGAAATCCGCTAAAAACCAATGGCTTAAGACTACAAATAACAGGAATGGATGCAATATCACCATCTGTGGTAGAGTTACCCGTGCCATCTAATAGAGAAGCAACATTCAAAATAGTAGTAACACCTTCTGAAGTAGGACTAAGGGATGCGTTAATCACGTCCTATCCACTATTTAGCAAGGATGGTAAGTACCTAGCATTAAACGAAACAGAGCCTGTATATTACCAACATCTGAGATATGATGTAAAAACATCGTCAGAATTCTTCGGATTCACGAGAGAACAAAAAGAAATGATGAAAAAAATGGTGCAATTGCTGATAGCAGCAGGATCAGTAATATTTGCATCTAATGCATTCATAAAAACAATATTTCAAGATGTAAATGTAATTGAACTCATTAGAGATCTATCGCCAATATTAATAGCAATACAAGTGCCATTCATATATGTCTATACGCATATGAGAAACAGGTATAGAAACCAATTCTTCGCTATTAAAAAGTTCATAGAAGAGTATACTCCAGCTGAAGAGCATATAGAACGATTCGAGAAAATCATGGCAAACGACTTGATGAAAGCAGTAAAAGGGAAAATAACCGTTCAAATTAAAGACAAAATAAAGGGTATCACACAAAAAGAAATCGATGAAACGCTGATAGATGAAATAAGCGAATTGATAGAAAAACAAATAGAACAAATAGCAGTTTCGAAAATGGGAAGAGTAATACCAGAGACTATAGAAGAGGAAGCCATAAAGGTCGTTGAAAACATAGTTATGAAGACTTTCAATAAGAAACTAAAAAAAGAATACACTAAGAAAACAAAAGAGATAATCAAAGAATTGCAGAAAAAATTGAAAGAAAAGCCACAGGAAAAAGAAATCAGTGAAAAAGTAAAACAAAAAATCAAGGAAGAACTAAAGACCAAACTAACCAGACAGATTGCAAAAGAGAAAAAGAAATTCAAGACAGAACTGAAAAGAAAGATACGAAAAGAATTGAAGAAAAAAATAAGCAAACAACTGAAAAAAGATGTAAAGAAAATACTAATAGAAAAACTTGAGCCAAAGATGCAAAAGCAGATAGAAAAACAAGTGGACAAGGGAATAATCGATAAAATATTAGTAGAAATAGAAAAAACAGCAGATGATCTAATTGCTTCCAAGCTCACATCACAACTCAAAGAAAAAATGCTAGATAGAAGATTTACAATAGAACTGGCAGGAGAAATGGATAAAAGACTGAATTTAAGCCTTGTATCAGAACTAGAAAAAGCAATAGGAACACAAATTGAAGGAGATGTCATCGCAAAAATACAAGAAAACTTCATTCAAATGATTAATAGCGAAGTCAAGAAAAATACCAAGGATATGCTACGAAAGACCGTAAGAAAACAGATAAAGAAATATCTAAAAAAAGGCACAAAGAAAATAATAGAAAACAAAATTGCAGAAAAGTTGAATAGCAACATCGATGTCTTTATAGAAAAATTCGCTTCGAAGAAGTTAGAAAAAACAATTGATACAACGATAGATGAGCAGTCCAATAAAATTATAGAAATGTTGGTAAACCAAAGTGTGAAAAAGATATAAAAATAAGCCTTATCTTTAACTTTTTCTAAAATTGGTAACTATTATTGGTAACTAAGAATAGTACTTAAAAAAAGGATTATCGACACATTAATTTAGTACTTGTCCGAAATTATACTTGATGGCAACTATATCAATTAGAAAGGAATTAGCAATAGATTTAATTAAAACCAAAATAAAACTTCTTAATGATAAAATAGAGAAAATTTTGCGGAAATGGGGAGAAACGACAGCAGAAGAAATGATCAGAAAAACAAGAGAAGGTTTATTAGAAGAGGCCGAAGGTGATGCTATCGTATTAACAAATCTTCTAGAAAAAATAAAAGAACTTGAAAACTTATT
>CAYRIM010000105.1:0-2203 GCA_964424445.1 uncultured Candidatus Saccharibacteria bacterium
ACAAGATACTATCGTATATTTCTTCTCCTCAAGAAAAGTCTCAATTTTTTGTATCCTTTTCGGGTTTAAAATTCAAGAGTATTGATACCAAATTGCTTATGCTCTATAAGGAGCAATTATATTTTGGAATTAATTGGAATTTAACCAGGGGTAATAGTTTGGAGCTTCACGGTGATTTTTCTATCAGCGAGAGTATAAAAAATACAGTTGTTGACCTCATATCTAAAGGAGATACAGCCGAATTTTTAGTCCAGGGCAAAAGTGTAAAATGGCCAATTAAAGCACTAATTGGGTGTGTATATACCTTCTCGGATCAGAGTACATTCATAGTAGAATATTCTTATAACGGACGTGGAGTTGGAGGATCTGAATACGATAATATTATGAAGTATACACAACAACAATTTTGGCTTTTTCATTCAACAGATGCTTTCTCTGTTTTGGAGAGTTATGGAATAGCAGAGCTTGCATGTCATTATTTTTTTGAAAGATTTTATCATGAAATTAAAACTGAGAAGATATACATGGAATTTATGAATCTAACCAATCTCCAGGACCTAAGTGGTATTTTCTTTAGCCGTTTTGGTAAAAGAACCAACACCAGCGATTTAAGTGTAGGTTTACAGATGTTCTACGGAGGTAAAGACTCAGAGTATGGGATATTACCAACAAATTGGAAAATGACAGTAGAGGCGGAATTTATAATTTTTTAATTTATTTCTGAGAATTGTCAGATAATATATGTTAAAAGTGGGTATAGATATAATCGGATTTGCCCGTGTAGAGAGACTGTTAAAAAATAATGAGGAAGGAGTTCTTAAAAGGGTTTTGACTCCAAAAGAAAAAGAGTCTCTTGTAGCCAACTCGTTTAAACAGAAGACGATCTATCTTGCTCAAAAAATTGCTTCTAAGGAGGCTTTTTTTAAAGCGATAGGTACAGGAATAATATCTTTCAAAGAAGTAGAAATTTTGAGGAACCTTCAGGGCAAATATATCATAAATGTTTATGGTAAAAGCCGCGAGGTTTTTGAGTCATTAAATTGCAAAGCTTGTGATGTGTCTATATCCTGTGATAGAAATATTGCAATAGCAATATGTATTATAGAGCTATGATCAGCTTGTTATCTAAAAGTCTCATAAATTTCCCTGCATTCGGAAGACTCAATTACATAGGGGCTCCACCACTGACAGACAATGGTTGTCACTTCTTTCGGTTTAGAATAATGTCCTCAAATTTGTTTGACCCCTATCCACCCCCTTTTTTATATATCTAAATTTTCTCGAACTGTATAACAAATTTTTAGATACTTCACACTAAGAGATATTGGTAATCTCTCTGGAGTTTTTTAAGGATTTTTCTCACGGTTTCTCTTTTGTTGCTATCTTTGAACGGATATCTGCATGTGATAAAAGGAGTGTTGGTCTTTTTAGCGTTTTTTTCTATCTTTTTAGCTTCCAGTAGGATAAGTGGTCCCACAATGTAATACTTACCCTGAACAACTCTTGTTTCGGTAAAAATGTACTTATTTCCCTGTCCCAAAAATATTCAAGAGCAATGTCTCGATAAAGTCATCGAGATTGTGTCCAAGTGCTATCTTCCTTGCTCCTATCTTCTGTGCTTCGGTTAGAAGTCTTTGCCTGCTTTCTCTCGTACAGATAAAGCAGGGACTCATTGGTTTTGTTCGGTGTTCTATTATTTCTTTAGTTGAATTGTCCTCCATAACAGTGAATTCAATTTTTCTTTCTTTTAAAAATTCTTTGATTTTTTGCTTTTCTTCTTCTATAAGTGAACCTAACCCATTATCTACATACACAGCATAAAGTTTGAGTCTCTTCCCAAAATTTATGTTATAAGCTGCTAAAATATCCGCCATACAAAGGCTATCCTTACCTCCAGAAATGCCGAGTATTATTTTCCACCTTCCCTGAATAAATTGAAAATTCTGTCAACTTTCCTGACTTTGTTAAGAAGTCTGTCTCTTAATTTGTGTAAAGAAACCATGGGTTTATTTTAAAACTACCTCCGAGAATATAAAAATACTAATTGCCTCATGAGAAAATCTATATTTCATATTTTACTCCCTTAACCGGAGTTGCTAAGGAATAAGTTTGTTTTGTAAAGTAACAATTTTCCTTCAGAGCTCTGCGGGATTAAGTTGCTGGTATCTTTGCTTCAAAAGCTGCTTCGCCTCCTGCGGCAGGT
>CAYRIM010000106.1:0-2199 GCA_964424445.1 uncultured Candidatus Saccharibacteria bacterium
ATTTCAAAGTACTGAAGTTTCGAACAATGTTCCAAGATGCAGAAGAAAGACATAAAGAATTTATAAAGAAATATGGCAATATGTTCAAACTAAAAAAAGACCCGCGCGTAACACGAATCGGTAGCCTGCTCAGGAAAACTTCTCTTGATGAAATACCTCAGTTATACAATGTTCTTCTTGGCCACATGAGCTTGGTCGGCCCCAGACCCCCTATGCCCATAGAGGTAGAAAGATATACCAGAGAGGAGAGAAAAAGAATTGGCAGAGTAAAACCAGGAATTACCGGTCTTTGGCAAGTTTCAGGAAGATCTGATATCTCATTCGAAGAATGGGTAAAGCTTGATGTTTACTATATAGAAAACTGGTCGCTTCTACTCGACTTTTGGATAATACTTAAGACTGTTTGGATTTTGATAAATAGAAAAGGAGCATACTAATTCTTTTTTTATTTTATAAGAATAACAGTGACTCAATATTCCCAGATATGACTGAAAAGAATAATTGAAAGCTTTTTGGTTAATAATTCCTTTTTCTAATTGTTTCCTTTTTTGTTCTATTTTTCTAAACATTCTCTTTTTTGTCCTCGTTCTCAGAACTTTGTAATATGGCAATGTCACATATCCCAAAAAATCAACTCCTTGTTTGAACTTTTTTATTGTTATTTTTTCGGGATGTAAATGTAGTTCCAGTTCTTTTGCTAAAAAATTTTCTATAGGACTTATCAAGTCAGCCAAAAAAATTTTATCACAAGATAGAATCAAAAAATCATCACAATATCTTATATAGTGTTTTGCTTTTAACTTATGCTTTATAAATTGATCAAGTTCATTTAAGTAAATATTCGCAAAAAGCTGAGACGTTAAATTCCCAAGAGGAATCCCTTTGCCCCTTTTTTTATTAAAGCTTTTTATAATATTTTTTATTAGATAGATCGTTTTTTTATCTTTAACTTTCTTTTTTATAAGCTTCAATAATATGTCGTGATCCACAGAATCAAAAAATTTTTTAATATCACATTTTAGAACAAAACAATTTTGGTTATAATTTTTACTCACTTTTCTAGAAAAAATTTCTAGTCTCTCAACCGCTTTGTGAGTCCCCTTTTTGTCTCTACAAGAATAAGAATCATAAATAAATACTTTATCAAAAAAAGGATATAATATTCTATACACTGCATGATGAACTATACGATCCCGAACAACTGCCTTGTGTATGTGGCGAAGCTTCGGATCTTTTATGAAAAACGATGAATAACTGCTTTGGTTATATCTCTCTCTAGATAAATCCTTATGCAAAAGAAAAATATTTTCTTCCAAATTCATGGCAAAGTCACAAACATCATTCTTACTCATCTTCCCCCTCTTAAATCCCTTCCAAGAAGTATATAGATTTTCCAGAGACACAATATTATTAAAAATATCACTATGAAACAAAATTTTTCTCCTCCAATTATAGTTAATAAAGTCACAGAATTTTACAAAGAAATATATATTCTGAACAAAAAACTAACAAAACAAGAAAAATTCAGTATGGGCAGAAAAATAGAAGGTATTTGCCTTGATTGCCAATCACTATCCATAGAAGCAACACTTTCAAAAGACAAAATTGAAACAGTAAAAAAACTAAGGATAAAGACAGAAATACTAAAAAGCCTCATAAGAATTCTAGAAGAGTTAAAAATAATAAATATAAAAAGATACTTAGCGCTTCAGGAAAAAATTCAAGAAATATCCAAGATGGCCACTGGTTGGCAGAAATACATAGACAAAGAGCCCAAATAGGCTCTTCATCCACAAGAAACTTCGGAACGAGATCGAAGGTTGTCGTTGGAGTTGTCTGGATTGTACCTGTTGACGTTCATCTTGTCGTCGTTCCAGTCGACGTACGGCACATCACCATCGGCATAACGAGAACCCGAAATATTATCTAGCTCCATCTGTAGTCACCAGCAATCTTTTTCAAAATTACTTGAGTTATCCTGCCCAGGGCGGGCTAAGTTTTGGGCCAGTATTTTAAGAATACACGCCACACAGAACTAGATAAGCAGTTTCTTTATTATTGGCAAATCGCTATCCTGAATGCTCGGGACCGATTATAAAAACCTCTTACATTTTACAAAAAAATTCTCCGACTTAAAAGTCGGAGAATTGAAGTTTTAAAGATTCAAGATTAAAGTGTTACAAAACTGCGGAACGAGAT
>CAYRIM010000107.1:0-2166 GCA_964424445.1 uncultured Candidatus Saccharibacteria bacterium
CTATTATTGCCTTAGTGGATACAAATAGTAATCCAACAGGAATAGCTTATCCCATTCCTGCCAACGATGATGCTATCAAGGCAGTAGAGCTGATACTTGGAGAGGTAAAAAAAGTACTAAGCAAATAGCTTTGACTATTTCATATTTATTTTATAAATTTATAAAACTAGAAAGAGGAAGATATGACAATAAAAACATCAGATATTCAAAAAATAAGAGAGGAGACCGGTCTTGGTGTTATGGATATAAAAAATGCTCTAGATGAAGCGGGGGGAGACAAGGAGGAAGCTTTAAAAATTTTACAGAAAAAAGCAGGGGATAAAATGGCCAAAAGAGCGGAGAGGGAAGCAAAACAGGGTATTGTAGGATCGTATGCTCATGGGGATGGGAAGCTTGCTGTTCTTGTAGAAGTAAATTGTGAAACAGATTTTGTAGCAAAAAATGATGATTTCCTAGATTTTGTGAAAAACATAACACTTCAGGTGGCCTCTATGAAACCAGAAAACATTGAGGATCTCCTAAGTCAGGATTTTGTGAAGGAACCAAGTAAAAAAATTGAAGATTTGTTGAAAGAAATCATTGCTAAGACAGGTGAAAATATCATTATAAAGAGATTTGTTATTTATTCTACAGGAGAAGACCCGATAAGTTGTTAAGAAATTGGAAACAAAAAATCTGCTTTTCGCAGATTTTTTTTATTTGTATATAAGAAAACATCATTGTGGGTAAATTTTTTTGTATTATATCTATCTTAATGTTTCAAAAGAATATTTAATAACCAAATATGTTTTTTCTTCTTTTAAAAAAGAGTGACTCAAAAGATGAATAATTAAATTTATCAATTCATTGTTCATCTGGATAAACCTTAAAATAGCAGATTCATTTTTTATAAAGTCTGCTATTTTATTGTTCGTTTTTTTTCTTTATGTTATTATTGTATTTATGGAAAACATTATAAAACAAACCGAAGATAAACTAGAAAAGGCAATCGAATATTTTATTGATGAAATAAGGGGAGTTAGAACTGGTCGTGCAAGTAGTATGTTAGTAGAAGACATCAAATGTGATGTTTATGGTCAAAATATGAGAGTAAAAGATATTGCTTCTGTTACTGTGCCCGATGCTGTTTCTATCCTTGTTTCTCCTTGGGATAAAAGCAATATTAAGTCTTTGGAAAAAGGCTTGGAAGAAGCTAATCTAGGTGTGAGTGTAGTAAATACGGGTGAAAATATAAGGGTTGTGCTACCAGAGCTTTCCTCTGAAAGAAGAGAAGAATTAAAAAAAATAATTAACAAAAAAGCAGAGGAAGTAAAAGTAAGTATGAGGAATATTAGAAGAGAGGCTGTTGATGAAATAAAAAAGCAGGAGAAAGATAAAGAAATAAGTGAAGATGAAAAGGACAGGCTAGAGAAAAAAATTCAAGAAGAATTGGACGAGAAGATAGAAGAATTGGAGGAGCTTGTTAGTAAGAAAGAGGAAGAGATTTCTAAATAATATCTTGTTATTGTTTCATGGCTCCATTATTTTATTGTTCAAAAATGTAATAATGAAATCATAAAGCAATAAAACAATAAATTTACTATGGATTTTATAATTACTTGGGGACCAACAATTATTATTTTTATCCTAATGCTCGGAGTATTAATCCTTTTTCATGAATTCGGGCATTTTTTTGCTGCCAAAAAATCAGGAATGAAAGTAAAGGAGTTTGGTTTTGGATATCCGCCTCGTATCTGGGGAAAAAAGGTAGGAGACACTATTTATTCTATAAACCTTTTACCCTTGGGTGGTTTTGTGAAGATCCTGGGAGAGGATGAGGAGTCGGATAGTAAAAACGCTTTTGGTAATAAACCTATAAAAAATAGAATTTTTGTTATTATTTCTGGAGTTTTGATGAATTTTATCCTAGCTTTTATTGCTTTTATGATAGCTTTTTGGTGTTCTCTTCCACCTCTAATCAGTTCTCCCGAAGCATATAGGGGAGCTATTGTTGAAGGTAGCGGGGGACTTTATGTAGAAGCAATAGAAAAAGATAGTCTAGCACAGAATAACGATATAGAGAGGGGAGATCTCATCTATAGAATAGATGGTGTTGCTAATCCAACAGTGATAGATCTTCGTAAAAAAATATCTGAAAATCAAGGCACTAGCATTGAATTAAAGATA
>CAYRIM010000108.1:0-2128 GCA_964424445.1 uncultured Candidatus Saccharibacteria bacterium
CCCATAGAGCAGTTTGCCAAATTTTATAAGTTTGACCCCTACAGCACAAAGACAAAGTTTCTCTATCACTTAAGGTTTTTTATATTTCTCTTAACCGCTTTTTCTACTTTTTTTAGGAGAAAATACCCTGCGGTGAAAAACGCGGTATTAAAAAACAGCGGCAAGAAAGAGTTTTTTATCCTCCGCGCCTGGGGATGGAGCATGTATCCTGTGCTTAGAGACGGAGACTTTGTTATTTTTAAAAAGAAACCTTTCAAAAGAGGCGATATTATATGTATTAAAGATAGCCACGGTCGTTTTGTTATCCACCGTCTGATGAAATTCAGTAGGAACAGAGTATTTACCCAGGGGGATAATAACTTATGTAGAGATAAACCCTATAAGCTTAAGGAGGTAATGGGGGTAGCAGTTGCGGTTAGAAGAAAGAATAAAATATTGCCTCTTAAAAGAAGGTTTTTTGTTTATTTCCCTTTTGTGATTTATTCTGCTTTTTTCTTGCGCAAAATAGTAAAAGAGGTGGTTTTGTTTCTTCAAGGTTTTAAGTTTTATACTTTTCTTGCCAGGATTATTTTCCCTCATCCAGATATAGAAATAGAAGAAGTCGAAGCTTTAGATTTTTATTTTATTGAAGCTAAATTAAACGGCAAATACGCCGGGCATATGAAAATAAATAAACAGGGGCTCTCGATTAAAGAAATATATGTCAAAGTCTTTTACCAGGGTCTGGGAATAGAAAAAAGACTGAACGAAAAATATGAAAAAATGAAGCAGGTGCGCCTATCTAAAAAAGTTTCTTAGTTTGTAAGAAAATGTAACCATTTTAAAAATATGTTATAATAATTACCAAAATTAAAAATGGCTGGGGCAGAACTGATAAAATATGTGGCAGATGAGAGGTGAATGTTATTTCATAGAGAGGATAAAAATAAGCCTGCAATAACCATGGAATTAAAAACAATAGGCGAACTTGAAAATGAAACAAAGGATGGTGTATTGGAAAGTGCTTTGAAGAAAATAGAAAGATTGGATTACGAGGTTGAGGCTAAAAAGCGATGGCGTAAGGAAATACACAAATTTGGAGTAGTATTCGGTGGAGAAAGGGGTTTTGAGCAAAGAGAGAGCGGTAAATTGTAAATTTTGGGTTGAACTCGTTCCTTAATAATTATGTAATTATGGTAATCGATAAGTAGGAAAACTTGCTATAACTAGGGAGTAGTATTATAATATCTATATGGAGAATTCAATTAAAAAGGGGGATTAAGGTTATGAAAAAGAAGAAGTGGAAAAAACCGTTACTTGTTAAGATTGTTGTGGATAAGAATGCAACGGAAGGGGTGCTTGCTGGCTGCAAGATGGTAGCAGGTAGTGGTCCCGGAGGATGTGCAAATTGTACAACTCCTTTTGGGACAAGCTGTTCGACATTTTCGACATCGTAGTTCTTTAGGGGTGTTTTGTTTAGAGAAACGATAGATAGAATAATAATTGGATATATTGAATAATTTCTGTGTGCAGTTAAGTTCCAGTAAAGAGAAGAATCAAAGAGGACAATGAATGATAATAACAACATTAAATAGACTATCTCAATTCAGTAGCGACAAGCATATTCCTTATTATGGTGGATTCTTTTTAACGAGAAGATGTACGTTTGATTGTCGTCATTGTTACATTGTGGAAAAAAAATTAGAAAGATCGGAGCTTGATACGGAGACATGGAAGTGTATTTTTGATGTTTTTATTGAAAAGGGAATGCTATGGGCATTTTTAACAGGTGGAGACCCTTTAATAAGAGATGATTTTTCTGAATTGTATCTTTATCTTAAGAAGAGAGGAGTATTTGTTGCTGTGTTTACTAACGGTGCACTTATAACTAAAGATATTGCTAAGATGTTTGGCACTTATCATCCGCGTGCTCTTGAAATAACAATATACGGAAGCAAAAAGGAAGTTTATGAGAGAGTTACACGTACACCCGGAAGTTACAAGAAGTTCCTGAATGCTCTTGAACTATTGGAAAAATATAAGGTACCGTATATCTTAAAGACGACAGTAATGAGAAGCAATTTTTCTGATTTCGCCAACATAATGAAGTTTTCTGAGAAACACGGTTGTTTTCTCGATGGAAGTTTAA
>CAYRIM010000109.1:0-2123 GCA_964424445.1 uncultured Candidatus Saccharibacteria bacterium
AAGAAAGAAGAAAAGAGGGTTGCGCTTGCCCCGCCCAACCCGTGCGCGCGTACTAGGGACAAACTCCCTTTTAATAAATTCTGCATAGTCAACATATGTCACTTATAGTCTGTAGATTTATTTTATACAAAGATATATTATGTAGTCAATAAGTAACAGTAACTTATGAGCGACATTAGGAAAAAAATAGGTAATAAAATTCGTGAAATTAGGAAACAAAGAGCTTTTTCTCAAGAAGAATTAGCTTTTCGTTGCGGGCTCCATCGGACTTACATTAGTGACATCGAGCGCGGTTATCGAAATATCTCTATAAAAAATATTGAAAAAATTGCTAAGGCTCTGAGAGTTAAGCCTTCTAAATTACTGGAAGAGTAGAAATTATGAACAAACAATATCTACAAGTTATTAGTAAATTGTTCTCTCAGATTCCTTCTGAAATTATTGATATTTCAAAACCTAGGACAAAAAGTCGTCCCCCCACTCAAGCTTTTTCTGAATTCCTTACTAACCGAGAACAAGGCGATTGGGCAGAATTGTTGGTACAATCTTTAATTAATAAAAATATCCCTCAATTAAGGGCGATAAAATATGGTAGGTCAGATGATATTATAGCCGGGGATCCAGAATTTCCCAGCTTCTATGAAGCCTATCAAGAGGAATTAGACACACTTGGTAAGAAACCAGACTTACTTGTTTTTGATATTCAGAATTATCAAGACGAGTGGGGAATGGATACAAGTACAAAGACAAAAGAAGAGCTAGATTGTATCACAAAAACTGCTAAAGCAGGTTTAGAAATTAGATCTAGTGCGTTTCTGGTCTCAAAATATGAAAAGTATGTAAGTAATAACAAAAACAAAAGCAGGAATTTTCTAAGCTTTACCCCAAAAGCAGAAGATTTACTCGTTATCTATAAATGGATTAAAAATTTTGGTGTGAAACACTTCTATATTCAAGTATTTTTTGATCGAATTTATATGATTTCCTTCAAGAAAATTTTAGAAATAATCACTGACCCATCTAATAAAAATAAATTATATACCCTAGAAAGAAACGCAAAGAATCAATTTAAATCAACGATTCACATTGATGTTAACCAGGGAGTTTTATTATCAGAATATATTTCTCCCCCGAAACATTATAGTGAAGTTAAAGAACTTGCTCGGGGAAGATTGCTTTACTATGTAAAGTTTAAAGGTGGAGATGCTAAGTTTGATGTTAAGAAATTCTTAGAAGAACTTGAGGGATAGTTGAGAATAAAAAATTTTTCTAGGCCTACCTTTGAATTGTAGCAATAACTCTCTAAAGATATTGTCAATTTCCTTTTTTATCGTCTCTGCCTCTTGGATATTTCTTTCCAGAATATTCTTACGCCATTTTGCATAATTATTCTTGATTTTTAGGATAGTCTTTGAGGGTAGTTTTTCAAAATCGACAACAAGCCCATTATTAAGATCGTTTGGCTCAAACTTTTCCAGTCCATTCCCATATTCTCGTTTTTCGGCCCCCAATATTACCTGGGCAGTATCGGTAATTAAAAATGCCATAAACACGTCTATGTATTTTTCTCCTATTTTTGTAGGATAAATTGAATGAAAACAAGTAAGGGTCACTACACCTGCCTCATTCCTTACAAACCGCAATCCCTTACGCCCAAAAACGGTGACTAAGATTGGAGCTGGTCTTCTTTCCTCTGTTAACCACCAAGGACTTCTATGGCTTGTTAGATATCTTTCGTGTATTTTCTTTTTTTCTCCTAGACGAAGGTATTTTTCTAGATTTTTGTCTATTTTTTTGCCATTTATATACAAAAGATATACTTTCTTTCCCTGCTTTGTTAACTCTCGGAAATCATCGTTAGTAAATATATTCAATGGAGCATAATTTGCTTTGGTAAGACACGGAATAACATATTTCTTGTTTATTTTAAATTTTTCTAATTCATTCTCTGAAAATGTAAAATAACTATTCGCCCCAGTAGCAATACCCCTCATAACTTTTGCGTATTTTGTAAAGGGAACAAGAAGAGAACTTTGATATTGTTTTTCGAAATATTGTTTCCATTTTATTTTAGGATCAAGTTCATTTAAGCTTTTTGAAAACACTTCGATAGATTTTGTAGA
>CAYRIM010000110.1:0-2116 GCA_964424445.1 uncultured Candidatus Saccharibacteria bacterium
GGTGGCTGGGAGTCAGCATATTTTTGCACTTACAAGGATGGGAAAATTTTACGGCAAAAAGATCTTCAATCCTGAAAAGGAACGAGAATTCAATGTTCATGTTTACGTCAAAACAAAGAAATTTTCTGATTTATTAAAAAAAATAGGCAGTATTATTCCTTCTAGAATGATAAAAGACATGCGTAACTGGGTACTGGCTCAGGAATATTATGCTGAAGGAGATGCAGAAAATTTAAAGAATCTCATACTTTTTTTGCTTAAAAATTATGCAGGTATAAAAGAAATAAAAAAGGTGCCTTCTCCAAAATCAAGACTTAATTATGGTTTGTACAAGCCCAAGAATATATATTACGAAAATCTTGAGGAATACAAAAAAGCTATGTCTCATGATGACAGAAAGCCTACCGTGGGAGTATTGCTTTATGGAGGTATGCATTTTGCTGATACCAAACCAATTGCAGACAAACTGTTTGAATATTTAAAAGACGATGTAAATTTCATCTTTACTTTTTCAAATGCTGAACTTAATATTAAAGCCGTGAAAGAATATTTAACTAATGTAGATTTGCTTTTGAATCTTCAATATTTTAGAATCCATGGTGGACCATATGGTGGAGAACCAGAGCCAACATACGAATTTCTGCAGAATGTAAATGCTCCACTTCTTATAGGACTTAGAACTTATGAGACAGAAATAGAATCATGGCGACAGAGTAAACAAGGGATAAATCCCTTAGAAATTGTATTGGGAGTGACATTACCTGAACTAGATGGGGCTATAGAACCTATTTTTGTAGCAGGTCTCCAAAGTTTCGAAGATAAAACCTTAGGTAAAGTAAAACAAATTGAAGTATTAGAAGATAGAATAGTAAAACTAGCTGAAAGAATCAAAAAATGGCTAACACTGAGAACTAAACCCAACAACGAAAAAAGAATTGCAATTATTACTTATAATTATCCACCTGGCGAGGATAATCTAGCAAGTGCAGGCTATCTAGATGTTTTCGAAAGTATGCAACATTTTCTAAGAAAATTAAAAGCGAATGGCTACAATGTAGATATCCCCGATGAGAGCCTGAAAGATCTCTTCCTTTCTGAAGGCGTTGTTAATAGCCCAATTTACTTGCAAAAGACGGGAATAAAAATACCTGCAAGCCAGTATCTTAATTGGTTCAAAACACTGCCCTCTGCAGTTCAAGAAGCGGTTGTAAAACATTGGGGAGAACCTCCAGGAGATATAATGGTAGAGAAAGATTCTATTCTGATCCCTGGGATAATTTTAGGCAATATATTCTTGGGCGTTCAGCCATCAAGAGGCGTACATGAAGATATAGACAAGGCCTATCACGACAAAGATTTACCCCCTCATCACCAATATTTAGCTTATTATTTGTTTTTACAGAAAGAACTCAAAGTAGATGCAATAATACATTTTGGAATGCACGGAACGCTTGAATTTACAAAAGGTAAAGAGGTTGCATTATCCTCAGAATGTTTTCCTGATGTATTGATTGGAAACATACCTCATATCTATTATTATTGGATTGGCAATACTTCAGAATCTACAATAGCAAAAAGACGTTCTTATGCACTTTGTATTTCCCATGCTTCGCCACCAATGAAAAGTTCAGGATTATATGAAAAATATATTGTATTAGAGGATTTGCTAAATCAATATGAGGATAATGAAGATGAACAGACCTTGGAAATGATTAAAGAGCTTGCAAATGAAACACATTTACCTTTAGATTTGAAGGCATTAAGAAGAGAATTATATAAGACAAAAAGGCGGCTTATCCCTTATGGATTGCATATAATGGATAGACAGCCTTCAAAAGAGGAAACCATTAATTATCTACTTGGTGTACTGCGGATAGACAGAGAATATCCGTCAATTCTTAAGATGTTGGCAAAACAAAGGGGATTGGACTGGGAGATAATAAAAGATACCAAAAAAGGTGATGAAATAGAAAAAATTGCGAAAGATACAATTGAAGCAATAGTGAATGGTATTTCACCTCAAGGCTTACCGAATGGCTATGTTACTTTCATCAGAAATATAGTAAGGAATCTTAATGAAACATGTGAGAGCTATAATTTGTTGCGTGCTTTAGAG
>CAYRIM010000111.1:0-2068 GCA_964424445.1 uncultured Candidatus Saccharibacteria bacterium
GATTTCCTTGCTAATCTCCTCTAAGTCTTTTTCCTTAATAACGTGGGATTTAGAATATTTACGGGCATAGAAGAAAGCAGCAATGGTTATAGCAGAAGTAACAAAAACAGCAACACCTAAACCAATTACAGCAGGGGTATGGGGAACAGGAGAATAGCGCCAAGTGGCATAACTCTCATAGTGTTCATGAAGCAAATCTTGGAGAGAGAGATAAAGTAAATAATTAAAGTAAGGCCACTCAAGAAATTCCTGATTAACAGTCTTTGAAATGAAAAAGTTGTAAAGAAGTATGTTGTCGTTTTTGACGATAAGCGGAAGGTTAGGATGGTCATCTTCAGAAGAGGTAGTAACAAGAGAAATACCTTCAAAGGAGAGGTCAGTGTAATTGGTGATGGTAGTAACAGAATTCCAAGCGATGTTAGAAACAATAGGATGAGTAGAATTGGCATCGGTGGGGTGGGGAAGAGCAGTGTCATTAAAAACATGAGCTTCAGAGGAGGTAGTAAGATTCAAACTCAAAAGCGTAGAAAGATTGGCTACAGTATTAGGACCAACAAAAATAAGCAAACCACCAGGATAGTTAGAGAAAGAAGGCAAATGAGCAAGGGGAATAACAAAGTCAATAAGAATAACAGTCTCATAAGAAGAGATACTAGCAGGGACAGTATCGGATATAGTGAGAGTAAACGAAGGATCTAAAGAAAGGTGAGGAATAAGAGGGTCAGACTGACCAGTGTGGGAAAGAATGAGAACAGAATGAGAAGGCTGAGAATGAACGAAAGGGAAGTTGAACATAAAAGAAATGAAAAATGCAGAAAAAGCCAAAATTAGAAGATATTTTAGAGAAAAATGCTTATTGAAACGAACCAATGATACAACACCACACACAGTTTCTTTGTAAGAAAAAAAGATGAAGTTATTAACTTTTGCGCAAAAAAGAACAAGAAAATATTAAAGAAGAAATATTAAGACAAAATAACAGCAAATTAATTCAAAGAGGGAAAAAAGACAATAATAAGGTCATTAGAGTAAAAAATAACAAGAGCAAAAAAAGATAATGGAAAGAGGAAAAAACATCAGCAAAATGCAAAGAAAGGAAGAAATTTGGAGGAAAAAATAGAAAAGAAATATTTGTAATTAGCTAACTTTTTTATTTTGAAAAACTAAGAATGATTATTGGTGAAAAAAATGGAATTATACGGCACCGCAGACTGGAAAAAAGAAAAACATGTACCAGTGATAGAAGTACCAGAAGTGATCAAGAAAGGAGAAAGAACAACAGTAACAGTAAGCGTGGGAAAAGAAATACCACACCCAAACAAAACAGAACATCATATAAGATGGATAAAACTAATGTTCTGGCCAGAAGGAGAAAAATACCCAGTAGAAATAGGAGTAATAGAATTTAACGCACATGGAGAATCAATAAAAGGACCAGACACAGGAACAATATATACAGAACCATACGGAGTGTTCAGCTTCAAAACAGAAAAAGCAGGAAAACTAATAGCAACATCATACTGCAACATACACGGACTGTGGATAAACGAAAAAGAAGTAAAAGTAGAATAAACTTTCTATTTTTTTATTTTTAAAGCATGTCCAAAAATTTTTTTCTCTTGGTTGGAGTGTTGTAGGAGAAATAGATAGTTGTAAAAGATGAGAGGGATGGAAAGGGTATTGAATGAGGACGGTAGAAGGCAAAAAATTAAGTATTGGCGGAAGAGAGTGTTTAAGGAGAAAGAAAAAATGTTCAACGCTACTACGATAATCAGGATGGTGGTTATGATATTTTCTCTACCAATTCATCTAAGTTATCCCTTCTATCCTTGCAATCATTACTAAAGCTACTATTACTCACCTCGCTGCTATTCTCTTCCTAACCTTCTTGTTAGTTCTTGGAGGTTCTTTTAACAGTGCTCTAAGGAAAGGTTCATTGACCTTTAATTAAGAACTCTTTTACCCTGTGGGGGTTTAATATTAGGAAATACGTCATACTTCCGACATAAACCCCCACATTAATAAAAATTAATTTTTGAACATGCTTCATATCAAAAGAAAAAGATAT
>CAYRIM010000112.1:0-2047 GCA_964424445.1 uncultured Candidatus Saccharibacteria bacterium
AAACAACCTCTAGATCAGAACTATCTTTTCCTATATCACTAACTGAAAGACCTAGATCTTCAAGTGTCCATGTTGGAATTTGAGCTCTTTTCGACATCATAATCCCACGCATTGAGGTATAACGAGGAATAAAATATTCAGAGTCAGAAATGCTGAACAAAGATTGGCCTAAAGGAACTTGAACAATTTCTTTTCCTCCTTCTAGCACTCTAGAAACAATAAAGGCATTATCCTTCTTTTCAAGTTTTTCAACGTAAAGAACAGAAGGAATGTCTAAAAGCTCTGCAAGCATAGGTGCTTCAGCGTAGGAAGAAGTAGGCATTACTTGTCCACCAATCATGACTAAATCATATTCTCCAATTTTCTCAAGGATTTTCTGATAAACTTTAGCCATAGTAAAAGGGTCATGACTAAAAATCTCTTTAGAATTGACAACAATTCCAGAGTTACAACCCATGGCTATTGCTTCTCTAACTGCTTTCTCAGGCTTCATATCTCCAACACAAACGGCTGTTACAGTTGCACCATCACTATCTTTGAATTTTAAAGCTCCTTCAATAGCGTTCTTGTCAATAGTATTGATAATTAGATCATCAACATTGATTTTTGATTCATCAAAATAGTCTATTCCCTCAAGATTGACCTGAGGATCAAGAATTTGACGTATAAACACAACGATATTCATATTAATCAAAAAATGAACAAATAAGAATTACAAAAATCTTTCTCTCTGTTATTTTCAACAATGAAAAAAAAAAGACATCTCTGGGCTGAAGAATTCCTTTTATAATAATTTAACAGTTGGCAATAAATATTTCATATTATTAAAATCATTTTTTCTCCTTTCTTTCAGTATTCTGTTAGAGATATTTAGTAAATCTTTTTAAATAGAAAGAATAGTTTTCTCAGATTTTATGAACATTGATAGAAATGAAATAATAAAGATGCAAGAGAAATTAAGTAACCTTATTGGTTGTCCAGGACGTGAAGAAGAAGTTGCTGAATTCATATTATCACAATTAAATGATTGTGTAGATCGAGCTTGGATTGACCCCCTTGGTAACGTATTAGCTATTAAAAAAGGAACAGTAGAAAATGGTATGAAAATTCTTTTAGATGCTCACATGGATGAAGTAGGATTTATGATTTCGCACATTGAAGAAAAAGGTTTTCTAAGAATTGCTCCACTTGGTGGAATAGATAAAAGAGTTATGCTTGGCTCTTTACTTCAATTTCAGACAGATAACAATGAAAAAATAGTTGGGATAGTTGGTTCTCATCCTCCTCATATAACAAAAAGTGAAGAAAGAGAAAGAGTTCCTGAAATATCAGAAATGTTTGTTGACATTGGTTGCCAATCGCGAGAAGAAGTACTAGCAAAAGGATTACATGTAGGAAGTGTTGGAACTTTCTATACCAAATTTGAACAATTGGATGATGAAACTGTAATAGGTAAAGCTTTTGATGATAGAACAGCTTGTAATGTCTTGTTACAAGTTTTAAAAGCTCTTAAAGATGTTGAGCATCCCCATACAATTTTAGCAGTATTTGCAGTGCAAGAAGAAGTAGGAGGAAGAGGAGCGACAGTTGGAGCTTTTGAACTTCAACCCACAATGGCTTTGGCTTTAGAAAATACTATCGCAAGTGACGTGGTAGGAGTGCCCACTAACAAAGTAGTTACAAGTATTGGAAAGGGACCAGCAGTAACTGCTGCTGATAGATCACTGATAACACCGAAAAAAGTCCTAAATCGAATTAACCAAGCAGCAGAAAAAGATGACATTAAAACACAGTATAAAATGCCCATTTTTGGAGGGTCAGATGGAGGAAGAATAGCTATCACTCGATCTGGAGTACCAACAGGTGTAGTAAGCGTTCCCTGTCGATATATTCACGGTCCTGTTGCCATGTTAAAAATAAAAGATATAGAAGAAACTATAAAACTAGTTTACAACTTTTGCACAATTTAAAAAAAAAGAAAAAATTTTTTCTTTTTTTGTTATTTATACAATTCTAAATATTCATCAAACAGGATATCCATTAGAAT
>CAYRIM010000113.1:0-1974 GCA_964424445.1 uncultured Candidatus Saccharibacteria bacterium
TGCTGATTTTTTTAGTTATGACATTATTAATTTTATTTTTCAGGTCCACAATTTTTTTATAAAAATTTGTGTAAGTTGCCGCATCATAGAGGTTCATTCTTTCTTCCTCCGCATAAAGTCTCTCAAGGTTGGCAGATGGTTTGTAATTGTTTTCAGTGTGAGTAATAAACACTCTAACACTTCCCCCATTAACCTGGTTAGTTGAAGCATCAAAAATAGAAAGGTTATGGGGTTCCATTAAGTTCTTTAAAGCATGGAGTGAATAATATTCCAGATGTTCATTGCAAATATCATAGAAGTTCATATTTTTTAGCATAAGCGGCAAATAACTAAGTTGAATAGACCATACCCCATCTGAAGCCAGAATTGATTTAATGTCAGAAACAAAACTAT
The DNA here is from genome assembly GCA_964424445.1 of uncultured Candidatus Saccharibacteria bacterium. Lineage (GTDB taxonomy): Bacteria > Patescibacteriota > JACPGU01 > JACPGU01 > JACPGU01 > CAYRIM01. The sequence continues at coordinate 394 of CAYRIM010000113.1, forward strand.
TCGGATCGTCAAGGTCATAAAACATTGCACAACAGGTTATTGCCTTAGCAAAATTTCCTTTGAGGGCTTCTTGAACAGCTTCTTTGGAAAAATAGTCATTAACGATTTTTATTGAGGGGTCAACCTTGCTCCAATCAATATTTTTAGCCGGCTCTACTCCTATCCGATTCAACGAAGAGGGAAAATAGCTTAGCATTGTACAATCATTAGCGCCAATATCAATAACATAGTCGCCACTATTTAATTTAATATGTTCCATAACATCTTTTACAACATCCTGTAAGTCCTTACACATAGTATCGGAAATAGCGGTTCTGTAGAAGTACTCTCTATATAAAAGGTCTGGGTTAACAGTTTCTTTAAGTTGAAGAAGTCCGCATCTCTTACAAAGCGTTAAGGTCAGGGGCACTTTAATCTTTGATAATTTATTGTTTTTATTACTTTTAACAAAAGTAGGAGATAGATACTGAGGAGCAATATGGATAACCTCGGTTAACTGTTCAGAGCTGCAGATTCTGCATTGTTTTATGTTTTTATAGTATTGCATGTTATTTTGTTTTTAAAGCAAAGCTTTATAAAATCAGTAATTTTACCTATGTCTTCACCAGTTAAATTTTGATGACAAGGAAGATATAGTCCTCGCTGACCAATATCTTCAGCAACCGGATAACTTCCCTCTTTTTCTTCAAGAAATTGATAAGCTTGACTCTGGCTGGGAATAGAATAAAATATCTGTCTTGCTTCGATGCCATATTTTTCTGGTAATAATTTTAAAAGTTCGTCTCTGGTCTCTTTTGAATTTACTAAAATAGGAAAAGCGTGAGGAACGATATATTCGTTTTTTCTTTCCGGAAAACATTTTTTAGCTAAAAAACCATTCAGTTTATTCATATTTTGGTGACGTTTTTCAATATATTGAGGAAGTTCATTAATAACCCCCAATCCGATAATTGCTTCTAAGACATTCATTTTAGCTGAAAAACCAATCCGCGGGAAAATAAACTTATCTTCAGGATTATTGCTTTTCCGGCCATGATTTCTAAGAGAACGGGCTAAATCTGCCAATTCCTCATTATCGGTAACTATTACCCCTCCTTCGCCCGTTGTTATTGAATGAGAGACGAAAAAAGAAAAACAACCTATATCTCCAATTGTTCCGCAAAACTTATCTTTATATTTCGAACCAAGGGCTTCACAAGCATCCTCAATAACATAAAGATTATGTTTTTTAGCTAAAGAAAGAATTTTATCCATTTCAGCTGGCTTGCCAAGAAGATGAGCCGGCATTACAGCCAAGGTTTTTTCAGTAATCTTTTCTTCTATTTTTTTTATATCAATCTGATAATCATAACCAACATCAACAAAAACCGGTTTTAAGTGGTTGTAGTAAAGCGCGTTTATCTGGGCAATGAATGTCAAAGCAGGGACAATTACTTCGTCTCGCTGAAAATCATCTTTTTCTTTTACCGCCGCCAAAGCGCAGGCATCGGCTAAAGTTCCGTTTGCAGTCGTAATTGCGTGTTTTACTCCCAAAAAATCGGCAAATTTCTTTTCAAATTCCCGAATATAATCTCCTTGACC
>CAYRIM010000114.1:0-1962 GCA_964424445.1 uncultured Candidatus Saccharibacteria bacterium
GGGGTCTGGGGGGAATTCCGCCCCGCCTTTTCCCGCTTCTTTTTCGCCGCCGTTTGCTATTTATCAATTTACAAGAAAATCACAAAATCGTAAATAACGCCTAAAAAGCCTCAAACACATTTCCCGATCTCCGATAACTTCATAACTTTTCATCACATTCACAAATCCTCCATGCCCTGTCGTCTTATCAAATAGGTAGTTCATAACCTCCTTTTTTGTGTTGATGTTCTCTAACGCAAAACCAAGTCCGAAGTGAAAATATTTTGAATTAGAAGTAAACCAGTCGGTGTGAGGAAAACTATTTTTTCTTAATAACTCTATGAATGGCTTAATGTTTTTATTTACTGAATATGTTTTTTCAATAAGTAATTTCCACGATTCCGGATTTACCAAAACAATGCCATTATGATAATTATTAAGTTTTTTATATAAACCTGTTATTTTCTGTTTAGTTTTCGCTTTCTTCAATTCTTTTATAAAATCTTCCTCTGAAATCTTTATTTTTTGACGATATTCTTCCTTTTCATCAAAAGTTATATTCACTTCTTTACCATATTTTTCACAAAGTTTTATAAAATCCTGTTTTATCTTTTTAAAATCAACATCCCTCAAAAAATAATCAAGCTCTTGTTTCTTCATCTCTTCAACCTGCTCGTATGCACTTTCAAATGCCTTTTTTCTCTCATCTTCGGTATAAAATTCATTTTGCGCAATTTCTAAATAGATTTTAAATTTTTGCTCATAATAATCAGCATCTGGCTTGCCATTGTATCTATAATCCTTTTTATATTCGTTCATTCCTTCTTCAATTTCTTCAACGGGCAATCCGCGCCTTACTTTCCCACTCAAAATTGAAGAAATAGCCCAATTTGAAAAATTTCTTTCTCCGTTTCTCTTTTTCAACTCATTTTTTAACTCAATAGCAAAACCGATGTCATATTTAGATGCTAAATTAATAACATTGTAGGGGCCTTGCCAAGTTCCTTTTCCATCTGTTATTTCACTTACGCGAAATGCAAGTTCAAAGACTTTCCTTGTATATTTTCTAAGCTCCTCAAGTGACGCCCAATTGTTTCTCCATAATATATCAAGGGCTTCTACTAATAGGTAACTGACAATGTGATCTTTTCTCCAACCGTGCCTCACCATACCTTCATTAATTCCTTTTGCTATGTATGATATTGCTTTTTGTCTATCTATATGTGCAAAAAATGAAGCAAGATAAAAACAGTGATCCACATACGAAGGAAAATCATCATCCCAATCATTCAATTTGTTTTCAAAAGCTTGTAATTCGCTTCTATTTACTAATTTTACAAAAAGCCTTTGGTCTAAATTTTGTAATTTTAAGTAAAAGCTAAATGGAACAATATTATTTTCTTTTACTATTAAACTATTTTTTATATTTAATAGTTTTTGTAGTTCTTCTTTAGAATTCACAAAAATATGTGCCCAAAGAAAAGATATGTCAACCTTTAGATATTTTCCGTTATAAGCTCCTTCAGTGTAAAAATTAATAAACCGGATATAATCTCGTGCGATCGCCTCTATCTTTTTCTTGTTTCTTAACATTTCAACAAAATCCCTAAATAAAGCGGCATATAAACCAAGTTCGTTATAATATTTAAACGGATGTCCTTCTTGTGGTTTGAGATATTCTGTAAACGAATTTTTGCTTAGGGTATACGAAACAATAGCATAATCGATATGTGTTTTGTACATATGCCAATCAACTCGCCTTTTATTTCGGAGTGTCTCTAACTCTTTCTCCAAAAAATTTTTATCATTTTTGTTTATCTTTTGGTTATAAATGGCTTTACAAAATAATAAGCGCGTGTTTTGAGCATTTATGTTTACGATTTTATTCTTTATTTTTTGAGAAATATCACGGTTTTTGATTAATAATGGAAGATTTTTATCAGATACAAGTACATCCAACAACATGAGCAATTCATCATCATT
>CAYRIM010000115.1:0-1953 GCA_964424445.1 uncultured Candidatus Saccharibacteria bacterium
TTACTTCTTCGATTCCCTTCTCGCCTCCCGGATCCAAGAAAGCAGCAACTAACATGAGAAGGGTTGATTTTGGCAGGTGAAAATTTGTAATTAGTCCATCGACAATTTTGAAATCATATGGAGGGTATATAAAAATATCAGTTGATCCTGTAGGGGCACGGCGCGCCGTGCCTAGCGTTTCCAAAACCCTGCATGTCGTAGTTCCCACCGCAATTATCCTTCTTCCTTCTTTTTTAGCTTTTAAAATCTTATCCCAAACATCTTTATTTATATCAAAATATTCCTCATGCATTACATGTTTTTCTATTTTTTCTTCTTGAACTGGCAAAAATGTTCCCGGTCCTACATGAAGCGTTATATCCAAAAATTCAATTCCTTTCTCCCTGATTTTACCCAAAAGCTCTTTGGTGAAATGAAATCCAGCAGTAGGTGCTGCTACCGATCCAACTTTCTCAGCATAGACAGTTTGGTAAATATCATTAATCTTATTATCCTGTTGATTGCTATCTTTTTTTATGTAAGGTGGCAATGGTACTTGTCCATGCTTCTCCAGATAGCTCAAAAGAGTCTTTTTGTTTTTATTAAATTTCACTTTCCAGAATTTTGGCTTTATTCTTTTTTTTAATTCTCCTTGTATTTCCCCAGAAGAAACCACCTCTCCCTCCCTTGCCTTTCCCCCAACCATACATTCCCAAGAAAAACTATCGAGATTTCTCACCAACAAAAACTCAACTCGCCCACCTGTCTTTTTCTTGCCAGCTATCCTTGCCTTGAAAACCTTAGAATCATTAAAAACCAAGATGTCCCCTGAATTCAAATAGTTCAGAATACTATAAAATTTTTTGTGTTCTATGTTTTTGCTCTTCCTGTCATAAACCAAAAGTCTCGAGTGGTCTCGAGGTTTTATGTGAGTGTTGGCAATCAGTTCCTTTGGTAAATTATAATTAAAATCTTCTAGTTTCACGATTTTAATTTATTATTTTTTATTTTGCTAGTTTATTGTCTAAAGTGGACTTTTTATATTTTTTATACTAGGATTAGTCACTTTTGTATAAAGCTGAGTTGTTCTGATATTCTGATGCCCCAGAAGCTCCTGCACATACCTGACATCTACTCCGTTTTCTAGGAGGTGAGTAGCAAAAGAATGACGAAGAGAATGAAAGGTAGCTTTTTTGGCTACACTCGCTCTTTTTAGACCATTGGTAAATATTTTTTGCGCTGTTCTTTCTTTCATTTTTCCGCCTCTCTCGCTCATAAAAATATAGTCTTCCTTATCTTTCCCCACCACGAAGGCTTGGATCTCTTCCTTTAGTTTTTCAGGAAAAATGGTTATTCTATCGCGTTTTCCCTTTGCTTGTTTTAGATGAATGGTCATTTCAATTAAATCCAAGTCTCCCACTTTAAGATTAACTACTTCACTAACCCTCAATCCCGCACCATAAGTTAGAGCAATAAGTATTCTGTGTTTTGAATTTCTGATAGTCATCATAATCCTCGCTATGTCACTGCGAGACAATACAACTGGTAACTTTTCTGATTTTTTGGCTAACTTTATATTAATATTCTCTGAAGACTTAATAATTTCTCTATAAAAAAACTTGATAGCGTTAAGATATAGGTTAACCGTCTGAGAGGAGTGTTTTTCTCCTTTTTGTAATAAAAATTGCTTAGTCAATTCTATATTTATTCTATGATAATCTTTTTCCAAAAATAAAAAATAATCCTTCAAACAATAAAGATAGCTTTTTATAGTTTTATTACTATAATTTCTGAGTTTTAACTCAAGCTCTGTTTGCTCCAAATAGTTTTGCATGTTTATATTAAACTAGTATAATATAATAAGAATATTTATTAAATTTATTATACACAAATAACCTAAATAATACAAAATGGTATTGTTATACGAAAACTTTTCGTATAAAAACCAGTTATCCAAAATCGCTCGCTTTGCTC
>CAYRIM010000116.1:0-1917 GCA_964424445.1 uncultured Candidatus Saccharibacteria bacterium
GTTACGAGAGAAAACGTCACTCTTTCGGGTCACAAATCTCCTCGTGCCTGTCTGGAAAAGCTGGAAGAGATTCTCACACAGTATCCTGACGGCGGAGTTATTATTACGACAATCGGAATGAGCAACGACTTGGGAGCCATACTGGCTGCACGTACTTCGTGGGTTGTAATTACTGAATGTGCTACTGTGAAGGATTTTTCAGAAGATATCTGGAATAATGTCCGGATACTTTCCAATGTACCGTTGCTAACAGCAGGATCCGGGCAGAACGCAGGGCAGGCGGCCATGAATGTATTGGCAGTGAAAAATCCTGCAGTATATATGCATCGTCAGTATATTCTGGAAGAGCTGGACAAGTAATTTTTCTACGAATTTTAAAGAGCTACATTATGTGGCTCTTATTTTTTTACTTTTTTTAGTGTAAAATAATGATATGAGTAAATCTAACACAAAATATATTTGCAATTCTTGCGGAGCAGAATACTTAAGGTGGCAAGGGAAGTGTAACAGCTGCGGGGAGTGGGAGACACTTGAGGAAGTAGCTACAGGAAAAGGAAAATCTGGTAGTGGAAAAATAGTCTTAGCTTCTGAGCCTTTGTCGCTCGATAAAGTAGATACCAAGAAATTTGAGCGAATCAAAACCAATATAGAGGAATTTGACAGAGTTTTGGGCGGGGGAGTGGTCTTGGGATCTTTGGTTCTTCTCGGAGGTGATCCAGGAATCGGGAAGAGTACTTTACTTCTTCAATCTTTAGTTGGAATTTCCAAAAATAAGAATATAGATAAGATTCTATATATAAGTGGAGAAGAGTCGGCTCAACAAATAAAACTTAGAGCTGAAAGACTGAAAATTAACGATAAAAAAATATTTTTGTTATCCGAAGTAAATCTGGAGAATGTGATAGCTACGATAGAAATAGAGAAACCGAATTTGGTGATAATAGACTCTATACAGACTATTTTTTCTGACAATATCACATCGGCAGCTGGTAGTATAGCGCAAGTGAAAAATGCTACAGAGGGTCTTATGCATGTAGCAAAAAAAGAAAACATACCCGTTTTTGTTGTTGGGCATGTAACAAAAGAAGGTGGTATAGCGGGACCGAAGGCCTTGGAACATTTAGTAGATGTGGTTCTGTATTTGGAAGGAGACAGATATCAGTCGTTTAGGATTCTTAGAGGTATAAAGAATCGTTTTGGGAAAACTTCCGAGGTAGGCATATTTGAGATGGAAGAAGAGGGGATGATCGAGGTAAAAAATCCATCAAAAGTTTTTTTAGAAGAAAGACTGGAAGGAGCTAGTGGAGTGGCGGTTAGTGCAATAATAGAAGGAAATAGACCATTTTTAGTTGAAATTCAAGCATTAGTAAGTAGGAGTTATTTTGGATATCCAAAAAGAACTGCAAGTGGGTTTGATTTAAACCGTCTCAATCTACTTATTGCAGTTATTGAAAAAAGAGCTGGAGCAGACTTAGGCAGTAGTGATGTTTATCTTAATATAGTAGGAGGAATAAAAGTGAGAGAAAATTCAGTAGATTTAGCTACGGCTCTGGCTATTATATCAGCAGCAAAAAATAAAATAATAGGTGATGATGTTGCTATATTTGGAGAACTCGGTTTGTCTGGAGAGATAAGATCTATCCCCAGTTTGGAAAAAAGAATAGAGGAGGCAAAAAGATTAGGTTTCAAAACTATTGTATTGCCTAGACAAATAAAAGGTAGTAAGATTGGGGGAGTGAATTTTGTAGAGGTAAGGACTTTGAGGGAAGCGATGAAAATTTTATAATAAAAAACATTCAATATTAAAACAAAAACAAAATGATCGACAAAAGAAGTTTTTCTATAATAATTATAATCACTACAATACTTTCTTATTTAATAATAAGAAAATTTTTCAAAATAGCACCTCGATATTTG
>CAYRIM010000117.1:0-1859 GCA_964424445.1 uncultured Candidatus Saccharibacteria bacterium
GGTTTGGGGACCAGATTTTTGCCTTTGTCAAAAGCTCTGCCAAAAGAACTTTTGCCTCTCACAGACAAGCCTGCTATTCAATATATTGTTGAAGAAGTATTAAGTTCAGGAATTGAAGAAATTATTTTTATCAATCGGCCGAAAGAAAAAACAGCGATCAATTATTTCAAAAAATCTCCAAAATTAGAAAAAATTTTAGAACAAAGAAAGAAAAATAATTTTTTGGAAGATATTAAAAAATTAAACGAGATTACCAAAAACACTGATTTTCATTCTGTTATTCAAAAAAATCCCATGGGAGACGGACATGCGATTTTGCAGGCAAAAAAAATCATAAAACAAGAGCCTGTAGCAGTTTTATTTCCAGACGATATTATTGATGCGGAAACACCTTGTGTAGCGCAATTAACTCAAATATTCAAAACCTGCCAAAAACCAGTAGTAGCTTTAATGAAAATGCCAAAAGAAAAACTTTCCCGTTATGGTGTTGTAGAAGTAGAAAAAATAGCCAATCGTGTTTATAAAATTAAAAAAATTGTGGAAAAGCCTTCTCCTGACTCTGCTCCGTCTGATTTAGTGATTATTGGAAGATATATTCACACTTCAGAAGTTTTTGGCGAACTTCAAAAAGCAAAACCAGGATATGGAAATGAAATTATTATTGCCGAAGTTTTGAATAAAATGATTCAAAACAGAAAAACCATTTATGGATACGAGTTTAAGGGAGAACGTTTAGACGGTGGAGATAAAATCAGCTGGCTCAAATCATTTTTCTATTTTTCCTTAAAACATCCAGAATTCGGCCCGGAATTAAAAAATTACTTAAAAGAAATACTTTAATTGCGGTAAATTAAAAATAAAAGATTTGCTTTATTGTCCATTTTGCGGCAAAAAGTAAATTATTTGGGGTTAGGAGTGGAGTAAGGGCAGGAAACGAGTAGAGGTGAGGAGCTCCGAGCTCCGCCAATTCTGGCGGAGCTCGGAGCTCCTTGCTAACTTGACTTTTATCAATAATCAATAATCATTGATAGTTTTTGATTGTATATGTCATCTAAAAACAAATTATCAACATTAGGTTTTACACTTATTGAACTATTGGTTGTAATATCTATTATAGGTTTAATATCAACTATTGTTTTGGTTTCCACAAAAGGAAGCAGAGATAAAGCAAGATTAGCAAAAGTCAAGCAATTCAGTTCTCAAGTTAATCATGCTCTGGGAGCTTACGCTGTGGGTATATGGAGGTTTGAAGAAGGTGAAGGAATAGATATTCACGATGAGTCTGGCTATGGCAACCACGGAACATTTCACGGAAATCCAACTCCTGTGTTCCCTGACGGAGTATATTCAGGAACAACCGCTTTGCAGTTTGACGGGGTTGATGATTATGTTGATTGCGGAAATGATGAAAGTTTGGATATTACTGATGAGATTACGGTTAGCGCGTGGGTGAAACAATCTGGAAGCAACAACGGATATATAGTTATAAAAAATACTGCTGATGATAGCAAGAGGCTGTATTCGATATATAGTAAGGGTGATAGTGATAAAGTGTACTTCTTCTACTATGATGGTGCGGCAAAATTAATTGCCTGGAATTGTATTTTGGACGATAACACTTGGCATCATGTTGCTATTACTGTTAGCGAACTAACAGCTACTTTATATGCTGATGGAGTAAGTCAAGGAGATAAGACTCTCAGCGGTGCTTTTCAGGGAGACGCTACTGCAAAAGTAAAAATAGGAAAAAGAGAACCAGATAATCTTTATTTCAACGGCGCAATAGACGAAGTCAGGATTTATAACCGCGCTTTGTCTGCAGCGGAAATCAGGAACCATTATGCCGCGGGAGCGGCAAA
>CAYRIM010000118.1:0-1822 GCA_964424445.1 uncultured Candidatus Saccharibacteria bacterium
ATATAATAATATTTTTTATAAAAAAATCATTCATAAATTTTCGTTGGTAATGTTCAAATACCCGTTTCTCCTAAGCCAGCCAATGTGTTTTCTGACTGTGTTTACCGACACCCCTGTGAGTGATGCTATTTTCTGTGGGGTATAGTGATAAAATACGGAATTATTATATTTCTTTCTTGTTGTTGCTTTTACATTTTTCTATACATCAGTTATTTTTAACCCCAAAGAAATTGCAGAAAATATCCAAAAACAAGGCGGTTTTGTTCCAGGTATGAGGCCAGGTACAGAAACTGCAAAATTCCTTGGCTTCATTATTACTCGCATAACTCTTACTGGCGCTATGTTTTTAGGTGTTGTTGCTGTTCTTCCTCTTCTTATCCAGGTAAGTTATCCTTCTATGGATGTCCTGATAGGTGGTACAGGAATATTGATTATAGTATCAGTAATACTGGAAACAGCGCGCCAGATGGAGGCACAGCTTATTATGAGGAGCTATGAGGACTATTAGGAATAGAATATAGAATCAAGAATTGTATAGTAAAAAACCCCGCAATAGCGGGGTTTTAAGTTTATATCGATGAGATTATGCTTTATTTACTGCTTCTATAAGATTGAAAAAATCATGTGGTTTTTTGAAAAAAGAACAGCCGAGTTTTTCAATAAGTTTCTGGACTCTCTTGTCGTCTCTGTAGCTCATAAAGATAGTATTTTCCTTATTCAGTAATCCTTTCTCTTTTAGTTTTTCGTACTCTTTGATTCCCTCTGTATCACGCTTGGGTGGGAACATTATCCCCATGATTACGATGTCGGGTTTGTCACTAAGGATCTCTCCCTCAAGTTCTTCTAGAGAACCGAGAGTTCTTACATGACAATTATTGTCTTCCAGATACTCTTTTACTTGTTCTCTGTCTTCTTCTCGATTATCAACTACGATTACTTTCTTTACTTTTATTGTCACTTCCCTTCACCTCCGATCTTTTTTTGATTTCCTTGCTTTCAACTATATCATGATTTCTAATTTATGTCAAGTACTTTTTTGGCTTAAGTGAGGAAAATATTATGAGTTGAAAGCTTCTTTTTTCTAGAGTATAATAAGTCTATGCTAAAAAAACATAAAAACATTATTCTTTTCGGATCTCCTGGGGCAGGAAAAACTACCCAAATAGACATGCTGGAAGAGGCAGGAGTAGATTTTGCTTTGGTTAGCGTCGGTCAGATTCTGAGAGAAGTAGTAAAAAGCGGTTCGGATCTTGGTAGGAAAATTGATAGCGAGATGAAAAAGGGGAATCTGGTAGATGATAATATGATTATAAGGTTGGTAAAAGATAAGTTAAGAGATATTGATAAGGATAGAATGTTGATTTTAGACGGATATCCTAGAAGCCTGAATCAAGTAAATGTGGTAGATGATATCTTTGAGGAAAACGAATTAGAGCTTCCAATAATGATTTATATCAAAATTACAGAAGAAGAAGCCTTTCGAAGATTAGGGGGGAGAAGAGTTTGCAGTCAATGCAAGGAAAATTTTCAGATTAGCGAATTGGAAAATAAAGAAAAGTGCCCCAAGTGTGGAGGGGATTTGATTACTCGGGCTGATGATACTAGAGAAGCAATAAATACAAGATTTGAGATTTTTGGAATGCAACTAGAAATACTACAGTATTATTTTCAAAAAAGAAACAGATATTTTGAAGTGGATGGCATGAATGGAAGAGAGAGTACACATAAGCAGATAATGGAAATTTTGGAGAAATAAAATTGTTATTATGATTTCTATAAAAACACCAGAAGAAATAGAAAAATTGAAAATTGGAGGAAGGGT
>CAYRIM010000119.1:0-1800 GCA_964424445.1 uncultured Candidatus Saccharibacteria bacterium
TGGGAAGAAGACTCGTGGCTTAAGGAACAAAGGCAAAGGCGCTGAGAAGGTAAGAAGTTAACACAAACAAACCACTTATTTTTTTTATATTCTAAAAAAAAAAGGCTTTTGAAATATTTAAATACTTGTTCCTACATGGTAGCCCAGCATATTTTCCACAAAAATAAGAAATAATAAAAAAAGAGCAGAATATTCTAGGTCTTTCCAAAAATCCTCTGCAACAATGTTCTATACGGCCTTGCCGCTGCTTTTTCTTCTAAGTTCTCTTTGATTTTTTGAGTCTCATCTGGGGTAAGCTCAAACCAGACCATGTTTGCATCAATAAACGGTTTAACAACATATGCGACAAAATTCTCTTCGCTTACTCCAATAAAAAGCAATGGTACATAGGTATATGGGCTGTTAATTTCCCCAGATATTTGCTCTTTTAAACCAAGCCTTGGTGCAATTTCTCCTACTTCCAAAAGTATAGATTCGTCTAAAGTGTAAGCTATTGTTTTGCCAGCTAAATTTCGTCTTACAATGTCCGCTCTGTCTGACAATTCGCGCCTTAAACCAGCATCAAATCGAAAAACTTCGGTGTTTCCATCAGCAGTGTAGTCTGGGAAAACATAGTCAATTGTAGGCAATCTTTCAGGTTTCGCGATCTTAAAATGATAGTTCTGAACAAGTGCTTCTAGCATAGGATTTTGTTTTTTTTCCATTTTATTTCACCTTTCTTTCATAGCACTAATAATGTTTAATAGTGTCCTCCTGCTTGTTGGTATTGCTGCTTATTTCATCATCTCTTTTTATTTAAGCGTTCAAGCTTAGTTTATTAATTATTTTGATATACCTTTATGTCGTTTATTGTTCTGTTTATGGAGTCATATCTTATTCCGGTTATTTCACAAGTGTTCTTCTTTTCAGAAAGTTCTCTTAATTCCTTTTCCAATGAATTCTCTAGTTCTCTTATCTTGTCCTTTTTAAACGTTCTTTTTATGAAACTTTTCTTGTATCCTTCAAGTTCATTTTTCAAAGTTTCCGCTTTTTTCTCTGATAGCTCGTATTCACTTATGGCTTTATCTAATCTTTCTTTTAATTCTTTTAATCCTATTTCGAGTTTGGGTTTTAGTTCATCACCTTTTTGTTTAAGTATCCTGGAATAAATTTTGTTTGCTATTGAATCTAACACTGAACCAGGGTCGCCAATCATCTTATTAATTTCTTCATTGAGACTTCCTCTTTCTCCAATAGATGCCCAGTTATCGTTTACAATATATCCTTTTTCTTCTAGTGCTTCAAAAACTTCTTGATGGATCTCTCCCTTCTCTTTTATTATGACTGGTCCAGAAATGTAATAACCATTTTCGACACGAAGTCCCATTCTCCAACTATGTCTGTCTGCAAGGACTAATGTTTTTCCATCAGAAACATATTTCTGTTCTATTTCTTCTGGTGAACTAGCTGTAATTACTTCTACACCTGTTTTTTCTAATTCTTTTTTTGCCTGCTTTAAAAAAATATCTATTGCTTCACAACCTAATTCTTCCGGATCAGATTCCCCTTTGGCAGGATCATAAAACTTTAATTTTTCTCCTTTTTCTTCTAGGAACAGCAGACTTCCTATTAAAAGTCCTTTCTTTCCTTTGTATTCAAAGGGGACTCCGTGATCTATAAGCCTTCCGTCAATGATTATTCTTTCTATTCCTGCGACTTTTTTTTCTGTTTCAACGACTGTTCTCAGGAAGTCATACCAGCTTTTAACAACTTCTCTTGGATATACTGCACGCATGGTTCGTTCCATATTATCATCCCAGA
>CAYRIM010000120.1:0-1755 GCA_964424445.1 uncultured Candidatus Saccharibacteria bacterium
GTGAAACTGCCGTAGGAAAACATCCTTCTGTTGTAGTAGAGATGATGAATAAGATTGTAAAATATGCCGAGAAATATAAGACAGAACTTGATAGCTTCTTAACATGAAAACAATAGCTATTATTACTGATTTTGGCAATAAAGACAATTTTGTTGGTGTAATGAAAGCAGTGATGTTGTCTATAAACCCCAGCTTAAGATTCATAGATATAACCCACCAGGTTTACCCCCATAACATAAAAGAAGCAGCGTTTATTCTTCTTAAAAGCTATAGGTTTTTCCCAAGAAATACAATTTTTCTTGTAGTAGTAGACCCCACCGTCGGGACAAAAAGACATCCAATAGCAATAAAGACAAATAATTATTATTTCGTAGGCCCTGATAATGGGGTATTATATCCTGCTGCCTCTGAAGATAAAATAAAAAGAATTGCTCTCCTAAACAGAAAAGAATTCTTCATTAAAAATATATCCTCAACCTTCCACGGCAGAGATATATTTGCCCCTGTTGCTGCTTACTTAACAAAAAAGAGCTTCACAAAAATAGGCGAAGAGATAAAAGAAATAAGAAAACTCACCTTTCCTGAACCTTACACAGCCAAGAATTACCTTATAGGAAACATTCTCTATATAGATAATTTTGGAAACATAGTAACGAACATTAAGAAAGAAAAGCTAACATCGTTTGCGAAGAATAATAGGTTTACCGCTTACATCAGAAAAAAAACTATAAGAAACTTCTATGACGCATATGATAAGGCGAAGGTAAACTTACCCTTTTTTATTGAGGGTAGCTTCGGATATCTGGAAGTATCCCTTAACCAAAAAAGGGCGGATAGATATTTTGGTATAACTGATTATTCAAGATATCCCTTAATAAGAATAAAAAGAAAATGAGTGTAGCACTAAATAATAAAACAAAAATTTCTCTGCGAGGGGTAATAAAATACGTATACAAGACAATGGGTAAATCTATATTAGAATACAATATGCTCGAAGATAATGACAAAATCCTTGTTGGAATATCAGGAGGGGCTGACAGCCTTTCCTTGCTTAAACTCTTTGCCATGCGAAAAAAAAGAATCCCCATAAAATTTGACTTTATTGCCTGTCTCATTGTTACAGAATTTATAAAAGTCAACGTTAATACTGTTGCCCAATTTTGCAAAGAAAATAATATTCCTTTTATGACAAAAAAATTGTCTCTGGGCAATAGTAACATAAACTGTTTCTGGTGCTCATGGAATAGAAGAAAGGTTCTTTTTGAAACAGCAAAAGAATACGGGTGTAACAAGATAGCACTGGGCCATAATCTTGATGATGTTACAGAAACAATACTTATGAATATGTTTTTCTTTGGAGAAATAAGCTCGATGAAGCCAAAAATATCTCTATTTAATGGGAAACTTACAATTATCCGCCCTTTAGCTTATATAGACAAAACTACCATTTATAACTTTGCAAGAAAAGCCAACATACCATTTACCGATTATGAATGTCTGTACGGAAAAGATTCACGCAGAGAGCTGGTAAAAGGGATAATAAAAACCGTTGAAGAAAATTGCCCCTATGTTAAAAAAAATATATTTAACGCCTTAAAAAAGATAAAAAAAGATTATCTTTTGGTCTAAACAATGAGAATACTAATCACAGGAGGAGCAACATGGGCAAAAATTGACAAGGTAAGGATTCTAACTAATATATTTACAGGAAAAACGTCGCTCTTTTTAGCTAAATACTTTCTCAAAAAGAAAACA
>CAYRIM010000121.1:0-1686 GCA_964424445.1 uncultured Candidatus Saccharibacteria bacterium
AAATGGAAGATTTCGTGCTAGCCAAATAAGCTTAAATTCTAAAATTCCCTTTTTTAATGTCTTAAGGTAAAAAAATAAATATGCAACACCAAAAAGAAACCAATGATGAGATTATTCATTGTAAGACACGGAGCAACAGCCTATAATGTTGGTGAAAAGAGGATAAGAGGGCGAATAGAACTTCCACTATCGGAATTAGGATTGAAGCAAGCAGATTTAGCAGGAAAAGCGTTAGCCAAAATACCTCTAGACGTTATCTATTACAGCAAAATAAAACGTGCAGCTCAAACTGCAGAGAAAATAAAAAAGTATAATGAAAAAGCCCAGTTGATAGAAGAACCGCTGTTAATAGATTTATCCTTTGGTGATTGGGAGGGCAAAACGCTTTCTGAAATCTTCAAAAGTAAAGAAGAAGAGCAAAGATACTACGAAAAACCCAGTGACTTCTTAATACCGAATGGTGAAACTTTCTATCAAGGTTTAGATCGAATCCACAGGCTTTTTTTGAGATTACGCACTCAAACTGAACAAAATATTGCATTAGTAACTCATGGAGCTATGATAAACTTGATTTTTGTCTATTTGTACAAAACCCATGTAGACATGTTCTGGAAATTTCTTGTAGAACCTGCTTCAATATCAGAAGTAGAGTTACTACCTGATGGTGCTTTTCGTATTATACGCGTTAACGATTGTAACCACTTAAAAAATTTACAGAGCAATGAATGAACTTTTTTTGTTTGACCACAAAAAATCTATTTTTTATTTATAAGAACGAGGGGCATTTGTTTTTGTGCTTACAATATTGACAGTCTTTCTTGTTCCACCTATACTCAAAGAATGCTTTAACACGTGCTAAAATATTTGGATCTGAAATAGTAATACCTAATTCGAAATTGCTTCCGTATTTGATACTTTGTCCTATCCCTGATCCAGAAATGTTAGCAGAACCAATATAAGCAATTTTATTATCAATAAGGATGATTTTCGCATGATTACGTGGGCAAAAATGATATCTTATGCTTTTTAGTAGTTTTGTCATAAAAAGCTGGTAACTATTTCTTTCACCATATATGATTTTTATTCTAACGCCTTTTTTTGCTTGTTCATTGAGTAAATCAGAGAAACTGACCCATCTGTGCTGTGATAAAGGGATTTTAAAGTCAGCAGTAATCTCACTCATAATTAGAATGCTATGTTTACTTTCTTGGATGTGTTTACAGAATGCGATAAAATCCTTCTGAGAACTTAATAAATCGTATTTCATTCACTCGTAGTTGTAGATAGTGTTTATAGACTTTTTCTTTATTCTATTAACTAGCTTTCCCTAATAGAAACAGATTAATATTGCTCAATACTGATTTTATAGGAAAAATATGTGTCCATCAGATGAAGAAGATTTGACCCTTGATGATTTTCCTGAAGATGATGCAAAAAAAGTAAAACCAGAGGAAGAGGAAGAAAAAAAAGAAGATTTTGAATCTGATGATATCCTAAATGAGCTTGAGACACTGGAGAAAGATTTGGCAAAGTTAGCTCAAAGTAGTGAATTTCTCGAAAGAGCAATACCAGATTCTTTTGAAGAACCAGATACACATGAAAAAATAACTGTTGATACAGTAAAGGAACTAGAAAAGAAAGAATCTATAGAACAGCCTCCAATGGATATCTCTCAAAAGGAAGGAG
>CAYRIM010000122.1:0-1657 GCA_964424445.1 uncultured Candidatus Saccharibacteria bacterium
ATAAACCA
Organism: uncultured Candidatus Saccharibacteria bacterium; assembly: GCA_964424445.1. Classification (GTDB taxonomy): domain Bacteria; phylum Patescibacteriota; class JACPGU01; order JACPGU01; family JACPGU01; genus CAYRIM01. The sequence continues at coordinate 9 of CAYRIM010000122.1, forward strand.
CTGTAAAAAAAGAATTTTTTAAGTTTATCTAAGAGAACAAGAAATCACAACCCAAGGTTTTTTGAATTTCTATATTGTTCTGACAGAGCCACCTAATTTATTTGTAATAAAATCAGTAATTTCTTCTATCGCTTTTTTATTATCACAGTATATTGCGTGTTCTTTAAGCTCAGGAAGCCATTTTTTATAAATATAAAATTTCTTGGAAGAGGGTTGAGTCGAAGAATATTCCTTACATTTCTCTATTAATGCTTTATTTTGTGAATAGGTAACGCTAGCTAAAATACAATATCTATAGGAATAAGTAGGACCATTATCAGAATACGAAACTTTAAACCCAATTTCATTTTTAACATCTTCTTCACGTTTTTGAATAGTCAAATTAGAAAGTTTTTCTTTTGAACCTAATTTTTTTTCTAATTTAAGTAGCTCGATATAATCTGATTCTGTGACAGGTAAATTTAGAAAATTATATCTATATTCAAAATAATCTATTCTTCCCTTAATAAATTTGAATAAAGAATCAGATAATTCAGATTTATAATGACTCAAGTTTTTTTTCAATTCTGATAAAATAGAGGGTATATCAGGATAATATTTACAAAACTCGTTCATATCAATCATTTGTTAATCATAAAATATAATAGAAAAATAGTATAAAAAACTAAAAAAAAGGTAAGATGTTATAAACATGCAGACGATAGAGACTTATGCACAAGTGTATGACCTTTTTGTCGTTGTAGGTTACTCTAAACACATTCGAGAAGGTAAGAGAAAGGAAAAAAGTACTCATGGATAGAATTTTCCCGAGAGCAAGATTGGCGTACAAAAATTTTGTACAAACATCACGTTGATGGAAAACCTTTTTTATAATTATAATTGGGTTCGTATAGATGAACCTTTACTAGGTGGCACTATATGGACATTGATATAATTGAATTACTCCCGAATTCTGTGAAATTTATATTAGAAGATACTAGCATCGCTTTTGCCAATGCTATTCGTAGAATAGCAATAGCTGAAGTTCCAACACTTGTTATTGAGGATGTATATGTGTTAAAGAACACATCTCCACTTTTCGATGAATTTATAGCTCAACGATTAGGCTTAATTCCTTTGAAATATGATGATGACACTCTAGAACTGAACTTTAGAGATGAGTGTGATTGTAATGGAATAGGTTGCAATCTTTGTACTGTGACTTTAACAATTTCAAAAGAAACAAGCCAAGAACCTGCTATTGTTTACAGTGGTGATCTTATTTCTTCTCAGGAAGGAGTAGAACCCATTAGTAGTAAAATTCCTATAGTAAAGTTAGGCCCTAATCAAGCTTTAGAGCTGGAATGTATGGCTCAACTTGGTATGGGAAAAGATCATGCTAAGTGGCAACCTGTCTCTGCAATGGGATATCAGTTTTACCCCATAATTGAAATTGATCATGAGAAAATTAAAGATCCCAAGAAAGTTGCTGATGCATGCTATCGCAATGTGTTTTCTATAAAAAACGGGAAATTGGCTGTTGAAAATCTACTTAACTGCAACTTATGTGGTTACTGTACAGATTTTGCCGAACCTGGTGTGGTTCAAATAAAACATGATTCTTCTAAAATTATCTTTTCTTTCGAAATTAACAATGGTATGCCACCATC
>CAYRIM010000123.1:0-1651 GCA_964424445.1 uncultured Candidatus Saccharibacteria bacterium
AGATGCAACGTAATTTATTACTCTGTCGCCTTCTAGATGACCATATTTGTCATTAACCTTTTTGAAGTAGTCTATATCCACCATCATCAAAGTCAAAGACATAGGTTCATTCAAGAGTCTTTGTATTTGCAAATGTTTAGAACGAAGACGAGATAGTTCTTTTGATAAATTATCTATAAAAGCTCTACGATTATAAACTTGGGTTAACTCATCGACAGTAGCCAGCTCTTTCTGCTTTTTCTCTCTTTCTTCAGCACCAACAGCCAAAACACCAAGCCAAAACATTGTATCTTTTTCGTTTATTTTCCCTTCATGAAAAAGTGAAAGAATGTCTTCGGGATTCATGCTAGAAAGATCGGGGACGTCCTTTACTTTTACTTTTTCACCCAATGTATTACTAATCTTTTCAGCAAGATCGGTGATCCTTCTAGTGGGAATTAAAGGTGAGATTTTTGTAGCATTTGATTTTACTTTCATTTTTTTTGTTTTTGTTTTTTAGGTGCCCACCTTTATTTTTTTTCTTCTTAGTTTTTCGTTGTTACATAGTATCACATATTTGTATTTTTGTCAATGATTTTTTGTGATGACATTTAATAAGCTCTGTGTTCGCTCCAGTAAATAATCATACGGAAATCCCATGTGTTTCACTGCTTCTACACTTTTATCTCTATATGTGATAATATTTAAACTGAAAGAAAAAACCAATCCAAACCTGTAAATAGCAGGTTGGTTTTGGTGGTATAAAAAAACAAAAAAATACTTTTATTTAATATATTAATTAGCGCATAAGGTCATTCAAATTAATTTGCACTAAAACAGGAGGGTACAATGGAAAATCAAAATCAAAACACAAACAGTAAGGGGGAAGCCCCTATTTCGCCCAATATTGAAAAAAAAGAGTCAGGGTTATCCACAGGTAATATCCCCGAAGAAAACCTCTCTAATAAAGAAGAGGTATCAAAACAAAGAGAGATTCCAAGAGAGCCAGAAGAGAAGATCAAGGAATCAGAACCAATCAAAATCACTCCCCCTCCGCTCAAGGCTCCAGAAAAAGAAACAAAAACAATAACCACCAAAAAGGAGACAAACATAAAAGGAATAATAATCATAGTTTCCATTATTATTTCAGTCATAGTAATCGCTGCCTTAGCAGTGTATTTTTATTTAGCAAACTATAGAAAAGTACCCCTAACTATAAAGTCAAACCAGGAAATAATAGATCTAGTTATAGGAGAAAATGAGTATAAAAACGTTTCCTCTCCTCACATCATAAAATTATTACCTGGAGAGTACAGCGTAAGTGTGAGCAGAGAAGATTTCTTTCCTATAACAAAAACGGTAAATGTAGATGCTTTGGGGGGAGATTCTGAATTAGAATTTCAGCTAATAGAAAAGCAATCTATAGAAAAGATATTTGATAAAGAGGTTTTCTATTCTGTGTACGATGATAAAACAAATTCTTTTCTTTATTTCTCTGGAGATGAAGAAGGTGACCTTTTTCTAAATGAATACGATTTAGATAGTCGAGAAGAAACCACCCTTACAGACAGAGGAATCGTAAACATTCAAAACGATAGCGTGGTTTGGTCTCCTTCCTTCAAGCAAGTTATAGTAAAAGTATCAAACAGCCCAGTAGACAATCTTTTCCCCT
>CAYRIM010000124.1:0-1615 GCA_964424445.1 uncultured Candidatus Saccharibacteria bacterium
GAAAGATATTGACGGATATATAATAAAAAATTGATTGCATATAAAAATAAGGATTATGGCAATCCTTAAAAGAATTTATGGTTGAGCTTAATGGCTATATGTACCGCTATAACTGTTAAAGAAGGCGCTCTATTCTAAAATATCAAATACCATTAGATAAACTTAAATTTGTTACTGAAATTGTGAAGTAGTACGCTGCGTTGAGGCTTCGGCGGGCAGGGTTATCGTCAACCAACTGTTTCAAAAACTCCGCCATCATTATTGTCTTACCTGACCCCGTAGGAGATTTAAAAACCAACTTTTTACTACCAGGATAACCCAAAAGCCTTTTAGCTTTTTCTAATAATTCATCTATTGCGTTTTGTTGGTAGATTTTTAGTTGCATAGTTATCCACAATCTTTTATTGACAACTTATTTATATTTGCTATTATATATCTAAGCAAGTAAATCCTCATACGTGGGCTTCCGCAGGGTTGCTCGTAAATAGCGTATGAGGTTTTGCATTTTTAGGGGAATAGCGGATTTTCTTCCACTATTTTATTTTTGATTAAATTGTAATAGCTGTCATCGCCATATTCATATTTTCTAAAAATCGCCCAACTTGCAAAATCCACCGCTTGCAATGATTTCTCTTCGTAGGGAGTTTTAATAACAACTTCAACATTAATTTTGTGACGATTAGTAATTTGATTATTGAGGTAATTTTTGAAATTTTGATTAAGAAATTTATTAGTTTCTCTTCTTGAAGCAATAAGTTCTACTTTTTTATTAATTGGGATTAACTTTTTTGAATAAATTCTATCAAGTAAAATATTAGCAACATAGTTATAAAGCACAGATTTCTCTTCCTGAAGCTTTGTATATACTCTTTTTTTATTTAGATAAATTGTCATAATAACACAATCTTTTTCTGACAATAATTTCAAAAATCGTCTTTTTGTGACCGGCTCTTCAATGTAAGCATGAAGGATGCCGATTTTTTTATATTTTTTCCGCAATCCTCTATGAACATTTTTCACGCATTTCTCAATCGGTCTTTTATTGCGCGCAAACAAAACAGTGATCACGAAATATTTTGTGGTTTTCTTCTTCTTAAAATCAAATCCCAAATCCCCTGATTCATCTAAAAATATATAGCCCATAAATTAAAAATTTATTCTCTTTAAATCTTTCTTAGTTTTTTTCTCTAACCTTTGTCTTTCTTTAAAATATTTTTCAAATTCTGGGTTGACTTTTTTCGGATCTTTTATCTCACATTCTTATTTAACTTAACTTAACTTAACTTAATATTCTCACATTCTTAAGAATGTGAGAATATTTTTGTTCATTGTTTCTCGTCTTCCTTGATCTTTATTTTTCTAAACTAACTCCAAATCCTCCCAATTAGCAAAATTGTTTTTTTTATTTTTTTGAAGGTTTAGGTTTATAAAGTTTTACTATTCGTCTCTATTTCTTTTTCAAGCGGAATAATCTGTTTCATTATAATAAATTGTATATCATTTGATTTACAAACGTGGGGCAGAAGTGAAGCGACTAATTTCCGTCGTAAAGTCCTGCTGCTTTCCGGATTATCTAACCAGTTACGATATTGTGAAAATAATTGTGCTATTCTAT
>CAYRIM010000125.1:0-1603 GCA_964424445.1 uncultured Candidatus Saccharibacteria bacterium
AAAGGAAGCTGATGTTTTGGAAGGGCAGCCCATATTGGTAAGAGATAGAAGATGAGTGGTTACTGAAAAGGGGGTAAATCTTTTGCATAAGAATGAAAATGATAGAAAATGTCTAATTAACTCTAAAGATTATTGGTCTTTTAGATCTAAATACTATGATAAGACAAATTGGGTAAGGGATCTTAGCTTTTTAAACTCTTTGCTTTCTCTATTACCTCATAATAGTTATAAGTCTGTTCTTGATGTGGGAGTTGGTACGGGTGTTGTAGCAGAAGCTTTAATTAGCAAATCCCGTAGAATTTTTGGAATTGATATAAGTGAAGAAATGATGAAGAATTTGGATAAAAGAATAAGTAAAATTGTTGCAGATGCTCATTTTTTACCATTTAAAGAGAATATCTTTGATTTGATCGTGATGCGGAATGTTCTGCATTACTTAAATGATCCTAAAGCTGTTTTTGCCGAAATTAAAAGGTGCCTATTTAGAGGAGGAGGATTCCTTTTCGCTATGGTAATACCTTTTGAAGACGAAATTTCTGAAGAATATGATTGGCTTATTGGTAGAGATATACATTATCCAACAAAATCGGAAATTCTTCTGCTTTTCAAAAGTTTTAAAATATTAAGAGTAAAAGAATTTATATTGAAATCCCAGAGCATCATGAATTGGTTAAATAACACTGTCAATAATGAGGATAAGAAAAAGGAGATTTTTCAAAGGCATTTGAATGCTTCTGATTTGTACAAAAGGCTTGTTTCGTTTGTTACTAAGGATGGTGATATATTTGTAGATATAAAACACTTAATGATATTTGCTCAGAATGAAGTGTAATTTGATAAATAAAATCAAGAATAATTATAAAATGTCCGTTTTGGACAGTCATGTTAATGATTTCTTTACAGTTTTTATAATGAGACCAATAGCTTCAGTTATAGTGTGTTTTCTGGTGAATTCAAGAATTTTACCTAATCATATTACACTTTTTGGTTTTTTATTACATCTTACCGCAATAATATTTATACTGAATAATAAATTTTTTATTGCAGGTATGTTATTATTTATCGTTTATTTGCTTGATTGTGTAGATGGGCAACTAGCAAGAGAAAAAAACATTATTTCGAAATTTGGATATGCCTTAGATATAACCTCAGATTTTCTAAAAGAACTATTGTTATTTGTTTCTTTTGTTTTTATCTATAGAAAAGAAACAGCTCTTTTCTTTCTGTCTGTTATCTCAACCTTACTGATAATGGTTTCTTTTCACTCTCATTGGCTTCCAAAATTGACTAGAATAGAAGAAAAAAAAGAAGAAGAAACAAAGAAAAATATTGATAATTATAAAAAATTAAAAAATTTTTTTAGATTAAGCTACTGGAGTGTAGGTATAAGGTATATGGTTTACGCTATTTTCCTTATTGTTGGCTACCCTCAGTATATTTTAATGTATGTCTTAATTGTTGGAAGTGCTATTTCTATAAGAAAATATATAAGTATTTTTACTTATATCAGCAGAGAAAAAATACATTAACAATATAATTCCCATTGTTTTATGGAAAGTTGGAAAACGTTTAAAAAGAAAATAGAAAAATCTCAGGTTGGACA
>CAYRIM010000126.1:0-1579 GCA_964424445.1 uncultured Candidatus Saccharibacteria bacterium
CCTCGGTGTAGGTAATTAATAAGTATATCAAGCTCTGCATGGCCAAAAAGCCGGGCGAAACTTTGTATTCTTTGAGTTGACCGTTTGAATAAGCCCAGTAAGAACTCATGTGTTTTTCATCGTTCACACCTTCGGGAATTTCGGTGATTCTAAAAAGCTTCCATTTATTATAAGTGTTCATCTTGTATCCCCCTGTTCCATAGTATTATCCATTCATTATCTCTGGTCTTAGAGAGTACTTTTTTCAATTTTTCAACATATTCATTGTTTTCGCCTAAAAGTCTTTCCATTTTCTTGGCTAATCTTTGTGCTGTATCTTTAGTTATTATATTTGCAAGGACTTTGCCTTTCCCCGGAAAGGATTTTGATCGTATCTTTTCATAAGTTTCAGAACCTATGATTTCTTTTTCATACAGAGAGGAGTCTATATGATCGTCAATTTGTTGCTTCAAATCCTTCATTTGCTCGTAAAAATCATCAATTTCCTCTGGTTTTAACGAATAAAAAGTAGCAGCCAGATTCTTATATTCTTTCATTAATTTTACAAGTTGTTCTGATGAAGTTTTACCCACTATAATGACCATTCCCATGCCCTTTTACCTCCTTATATAATAAGCAGTTCTAAGAAATTTGTAGATTGTTCACTTTCACTTGGTAAGAGATGAACAATCCTGGCTCCTGCTCTTTCTATTTGTGCTATAATATCTGGCTCTTTTGCTAATCCCTCCATTGTCTCATCATTCACAGCTACAATGGGTTTGGCCATTTTAATTTTGGCTGCCTCTATTTGATCTATTAGATGTCCACTATTCACTTCTTTTTTGAAATACTCAAAACTTCCATTTTTTACTTCTATCCCTAAGGTTTCTCCTTCTTTATAGTACACAGGTTGTTTTATTAGATTTCCCTCCTCATCCAAGGTTATAGATTCCAACTTTATTTTCTTGTTGAGGTTCACAATCAGATCTATTCTGTTACCCTTGCTTATCCCATCTGAGGGAACTTCTACCTGCGACTCCACTTCACCCACCTCTGAAAATTTGGCATGTATGTAAGATTCTCCAAGTTGTCCTTTTAAATTTGGTTCTCCAAGTAGTTCATTAAAGAACGCGGAGAAGTCTTCTGGTTCATCAAAGTCTAGTTCATCAAAGGGTGCATCGAATTCATTAGGTTTATATTGTACAGGACTTTTTATCTCTTTTATTTTCTCGTTCAGCTTATTGTAATGATGCTCTTGAATTATGCTTCTCCATCTATTATAGTCTATTTTATTCGCTTCTAAGCTTTGCTTTTCTAATGTTTTATTGTATTTTTTAATATTTTCTATTGCTTCATGTATTTCTTTAAGTTTTTCTAATTCTTTAAGTTTTTCTAATATGACAACGACTTCTTCCGCGGGGCTCATTTTTCTTTACCTCCTGGTTTCCGTTATCATTAATTTTTAGAATAGACTCTTTATACTTATTTCCCTTCAAGGAGTCCTTCGTTGTGCATATGCTTAATAACATATTTCTACTCTAAATATTATTATTTAAAAAGAGAATTGTCAAAAATTATATTAACCTAAAGCAATCCCGCA
>CAYRIM010000127.1:0-1501 GCA_964424445.1 uncultured Candidatus Saccharibacteria bacterium
AATTTTAGAAATTCATCTTTCGGAAATCTCTGTTTTTTCCTAATAATATCCCTCAGTGTTTTAGCGTCACTTCTGTTATGGTCATAAAAGTGAACCAAACGACCGTCCATAATATAAGTCATCTGGGTAGTAACGAGATCCTCTAAATTTTTCTTTAATTGCTCATAATTAAGCGCTGGGATATTTTGAAAGCCTTTTTCTATTTTTTGTTTCAATGTAATATACCGGACTAATCTACTGAATTTTAAATTATCCATCTTAAGGAGATCGTTTTCGGCTAATGTCTTTAGAGTATCTAAATCTATTTTTAGCTTTTTGAATGTGTTTGGATATTTCTTTGAAATTTTTTGTAAATAATCAATATCTTCTTGCAATGTAAAAACCTCTTCTAAGATAGAAGAGAATGACTGATCTTGAAGTAGAATGTGAACGATCTTAAAATAATCAATTCCAGAATTATTGTTTTTATCGCAGAGGTTAGCAATATACCCAAAAATATCCACAATATCTATTAATTCCTGTAAGTGTCTGTGGGAAGCATCTATCTTTACATGCGGAAATATCTTTTTAAATTCTAAATCAAGCGCCACAACTTGTTTCCCTTTTAGAAAATAACCAAATATAGGATTTTTAAGATTCTTATATCTTTCAATCAATCCTTTAAGTTGTTGCAGGCCAGCTTCTGAAAACTCAGGAAATATAGAAAGGTTTTCTATTTTCTCATTATATACTCCTTCTACCTTTTTAGTTATCTCCTGTGCTTGTTTTAAATTATTTACCAAATTATTGAAATTAGCACAGCTATTAAGTCTATCTTTCTGCAGTCCTAGAGATTGAAGAATTTTTAATAATTTGCTCTCTGTAGAAATAATTTTATCTCTGAATCTTTCAAAAACTTTTCTAATTTCTTCAATATCTACCGCAGAATCTGCTTGGCCAAGTACCTCTTCAAAATCAATAATACTCCCATTTTCTCTATGTATACGCATTTCAAGGTCAAACAATTCATGCACTTCTTGAATGTTAATATCTCCGTATGACAAAATTTCTGCCTCAATGTCTTCCTTAATAGTTTTTTCTAGTTTTCTTATATCCTGCTCTAGTTTTTTATGTTCTTTCTTAACTGCCTGATAATGTATTTTAATATTTTCAACAGAGGGAGTTGTCAATATCTGGCTATAAGTATTTCCTGTCTTGCCAAGTCGTAAAAGAGGATTCTGAAAATTTTTATCAAGCCGAACTTTATTCATTGTATCCGTTATCTTCTCTTCTACTACATCCAATGCTTCTTTCTTATCAGAAAGCACAAGCACTGACTGATTTTTAAGAATTGCGTCAAAAACAACAGCTGTAATTGTATGACTCTTTCCTGTTCCCGGAGGTCCCTCTACAGTAATATACTTACAACCCTCCTTTCTAACCGCAGACAATATTTGCAATTGTTCACTATTAAGAGGTATAGGGCTACGAAATACTAAACGATCGCTGGTTTCTGTGCTAT